>SVMQ01000072.1 GCA_015067375.1 Oscillospiraceae bacterium
GCCTATGGGAGCGTCCACCTTGCCGTCCTCTTTGACAGCGCCGCATACTACCGCCTCATACTCGCGCGTGAAGCTGTGCTCCTTTATCTGCTCTGAAAGACCGATATGCGCAAGGTCGTTTTTAGCCACCATCAGCAGACCGCTCGTATCCTTGTCGATGCGGTGAACGATACCCGGGCGTATCTCGCCGTTTATTCCCGACAGGCTGTCGCCGCAATGATGCATCAGCGCGTTTACTAGTGTGCCGCTGTAATGCCCTGCGGCAGGATGCACGACCATTCCCTTTGGCTTGTTCACAACAAGCAGGTCGTCATCCTCGTACACTATCTCGATAGGGATATCCTCGGGGAGAATATCCACGCTCTGCGGCTCGGTGAGGGTTATCTCCACCCTTGCCCCTGCCTTGGGCGCATCCTTTTTATTGGCAGCTTTGCCGTCCACCAGCACAGCGCCCTCCTCGATAAGCCTGACCGCCGCACTGCGCGAAAGCTCGGTGTTATCAGCGATAAGCTTGTCAAGGCGCACGCCGCCCTGTGCTGTTATCTCAATCGTTTCCATCATTGCTCTCTTGCTCCGCTGCTTCATTGCTCTCGGACGCTTCTGACTTTTTGGCGCGGCTCTCCTTTATCTCATCCAAGACCACAAGTAAACACAGCAAAATGCCGCCGCACACCGCACAGATATCCGCGAAATTGAATATTGCGAAATTGATTATGCGCACGTCAATAAAATCGACCACCTTGCCGTCATTGAAGATACGGTCTATAAGATTGCCCACACCGCCGCCTATCACCATGGAAAACGCAACGATATAAGGTATCCTGCGAACGTGCTTCAGCACCATCGCACACATCATCGCGCCCATCATCAGCGAGGTCACGCATATCAGCATAGCAGTCTTTCCGCCAAACATACTGAAAGCGGCTCCGTCATTGAGGTAATAGGTGAAATTCAGCACCTGCTGCTCGCCTATCTTGATAAGATGCACAGGGTCATGCAGCGTGAGATTTTCCACCACGAGCCACTTTGTAAGCTGGTCTATTCCCACCAGCACAGCAGCGCCAAGCAGTCCGAGAAACACCGATAAATTCAGCTTCTGTTCCTGAGTTAAAGTCTTTTTCAAATTCTTATCCTCGTCTATCCTACACAAAAATTAGGGGGAAGGGATAACCCCCTCCCCCAAGCCTGATCAGTTAAGGTTGAGCTTCATAACTGCTGCGCAGCGCGCACACAGATGTGCATACTCTGCAACAGAGCCAACTGTAGCATCGTGCGACCAGCAGCGCTCGCACATCTCGCCTGCTGCCTTCTCTACGGTCATGGTAACGCCGTCAGCCATGCCCCTGAACTCGCCCTCGCCGGATGCGATGTTAACATAAGATACACCGAATACTGCGGCAAGCTCGTTGTATGCGGAAAGCTCTGCAGCAAGCTTTTCGTCAACGTAGAGTGTAACGCCTGCATCGAGCGCCTTACCGATAACGCCGGCTGTTCTCTTCTCCTCAAGAGCCTTGAGAACATCGTCGCGGACAGCGTGGATGCGGCCCCACTTAGCCTCGAATGCCTCGTCAACAGTAACACCTGTCTTTTCAGCCATTGCGTTGAACGGAACACCGCGCAGATCGTCAGTGGACTTGTGAGGCATGAACTGCCAGATCTCGTCCGCTGTGAATGTGAGGATGGGAGCGATCAGCTTTACAAGGCTGTCGAGGATGATGTACATCGTTGTCTGTACAGCCTTTCTCTCCTCGGACTTCTCTGCACTGCAGTACAGTGTGTCCTTGACGATATCAAGGTAGAAGTTGGACATATCTACAACGCAGAAGCTGTGGATAGCGTGGTAAGCAAGGTAGAAGTCAAAGCTCTCGTAGGATGACTTCACCTTCTCGATAACCGCGTCAAGACGGGACAGCGCCCACTTGTCGATATCGCTGAGCTTATCAAGAGCGACCATCTCGGTGTCAGGATTGAAGCCATCGCCGTTGCCAAGGTTGCCGAGAATAAAGCGTGCTGTATTTCTGATCTTTCTGTAAGCCTCGGACAGCTGCTTGAGCATATCCTGAGATACTCTCATATCATTGTGGAAGTCAAGGGAAGCTACCCACAGACGGAGAACATCAGCACCGTACTGCTTGATTACCTCCTCGGGGAGGATAACGTTGCCCTTGGACTTGTGCATCTGCTCGCCCTTGCCATCAACTACCCAGCCGTGTGTGCAGACTGCCTTGTAGGGAGCCTGACCTGTCGTAGCAACGGATGTCAGCAGAGAGGACTGGAACCAGCCTCTGTACTGGTCGCAGCCCTCAAGATAGAGGTCAGCAGGCCAGCTGAGCTCGGGACGCTCCTGCATAACAGCTGCATGAGTAACACCCGAATCGAACCATACGTCGAATATATCCATTTCCTTGCGGAACTTGCCACAGCCGCACTCGCACTTAACGTCAGCAGGGATGAACTCGGAAGCGTCCTTGCTGTACCATGCGTCGGAGCTTTCAGCTCTGAACAGGTCGGATGTAGCCTTGATGGTAGCGTCGTTTACAACAGTAGCGCCGCAGTCCTCGCAGTAGAGCATGGGGATCGGAACACCCCATCTTCTCTGACGGGAGATGCACCAGTCGGAACGCATATTTACCATGTTCTTGATGCGCTCCTCGCCCCATTCAGGGATCCACTGTACGCCCTCGATCGCCTTGACAGCCTCGTCCTTGAACATATCAACGCTGCAGAACCACTGGTCTGTTGCGCGGTAGATGATAGGCTCGTGGCATCTCCAGCAGTGGGGATAGGGATGGACGATCTTCTGCATAGCAAGCAGAGTGTTGTCGTCCTCAAGACGCTGTGCGATGACCTTGTTTGCGTCAGCGGTCTTAAGACCCTCGAAGGGGCCTGCCTCGTTTGTAAGTATACCCTTCTCATTTACGGGAACGACGATATCGAACATTCCCTTGTACTTCATGCAGACCTCAAAGTCCTCCACACCGAAGCCGGGAGCTGTATGAACGCAGCCTGTACCGCTGTCAAGTGTAACGTGGTCGCCAACGATGATCGGGGACTTTCTGCCCATGAAGGGATGATCTGTTTCGATAAGCTCCAGCTCAGCGCCTGTGAAGCTGCCCACTGTGCTGTACTTCTTGATACCTACAGCGTCCATAACGGTAGAGACCAGATCGGATGCCATCAGCAGATACTCGCCGAAAGACTTGCTCTCCTCATCCTCTACCTTTACGAATGTATACTCGTAGTTGGGGCCAAGGGAGATCGCAAGGTTACCGGGAAGTGTCCATGTGGTAGTTGTCCAGATAACTACATAAGCCTTGGACAGATCGATGCCGAGGTCGTCAAACTTGCCCTTGCTGTCAGACAGCGGGAACTTTACATAGATGGAGTAGCAGGGATCATCCTGATACTCGATCTCAGCCTCTGCGAGAGCGGTGTTACAGTCAGCGCACCAGTACACGGGCTTCAGACCCTTGTAGATGTAGCCCTTCTTTACCATCTCACCGAATACCTCTACCTGCTTTGCCTCAAACTCAGGCTTGATTGTCAGATAGGGGTCGTCGAAATCGCCCCATACGCCCAGACGCTTGAACTGCGCCTTCTGGTCGTCAAGGCAGGAAAGAGCGAACTCGCGGCAGGACTTTCTCAGCGCAACGGGGTCGATAGTACCGCTGTCAGCGCCGATCTGCTTGATAGCCTTAAGCTCGATGGGCAGACCGTGGCAGTCCCAGCCGGGAACGAATGCCGCATTGTAGCCCATCATGCTCTTGTACTTTACGATGATATCCTTTAATATCTTGTTCAGTGCAGTACCGATATGGATGTTGCCGTTTGCATAGGGAGGGCCGTCGTGCAGTGTGTAGGAGGGCTTGCCCTTGTTCTTCTCTGCGAGTGCGTAGTAGATGCGATCCTGCTCCCACTTCTCGAGCATCTCAGGCTCTCTCTTGGGGAGGTTGCCACGCATCGGGAAGTCGGTCTGCGGAAGATTGAGTGTGCTGTTAAAATCTTCAGACATAGTGTTATCTCCTTATATCTGCAATACCGCACAGTATGGATATACCGCACGGCATCGCTTATTATTCTTACTTGTTCTTGCCAAACTGCAGATTGTTGTGGCGTGTCTTTTTATCGCCGTTTGCATTGAAGAAAGGCAGATCAAACTCGCCCGTCTTTACGTTCTCTTCCTTTAAAGGAACGCTCTTGAACGGCTCGTCATCCTGCGCCTTTGCAGGCTTCCTGTCTGCGGCAGGCTTTTCAGCGGGCTTCTCGGCAGCCTTTTCGGTGTTCTTATCGGGAACTACCTTAACATCCTCGTCATCCTCAACGGGTGCGGGCTTTACAGGTTTCGGGGGCTGCTGCTTTTTCTGCTGTGCTGCTGCCCTTGCCTCTGCTTCCTTCTTCTTTGCTGCAACTGCTGCAGCCTCCTTTGCGCGCTCAGCCTCGCGCTTTTCTACCTCGGCAGCGGCTGTTCTTACGAACTCGTTCTCGCACGCCTCGGGCAATTTATTGATTATATCTATCTGAGCCTTGTATGCGGAAATAATGCGGTTGCGGTACTCGTCCGCTTCCTTTCTTGTCTTCTGCAGAACTGTCTGCTGTATCTCGGTCTGACGCTGCATAAGCTCCTTTATCTCGTCAGCCTTTGCGCGCGCCTCCTTGACAAGCTTGTCTGCGCGCTCGTTGGACTCCTTGGTCATACGCTTCGCATAATCGTCGGCGTCCTTTATCATCTTCTCGGACTTAGCCTTTGCCTCAGCAAGCTGCTTTGCAATGGCCTCGTCAGTTTCCTTCTTCAGCTTGTCAGCTGCGTTCTTGGAATCGGTAATTATCTGGTTGCCCTGCTTCTGAGCCATCAGAAGTGCGTCCTTGAGTGCATCCTCATCGTCGCGGTACTCGCGGATCTTGTCAGCAAGCACTTCAAGCTTGCGCTCAAGCTCGTTCTTCTCCTTCTGGAGCTGTGCGTACTCGCCTGAGATCTCTCTGAGAAATTCATCAACATCATCGGTCTTGTAGCCGTTGAAGGTCGCCTTTTCAAACCGCCTTGCCAGTATATCCTTTGCGTTCATTGGTATTAACTTCCCTTCTGTAAGTGTGCCTTTGTCTTGGTGTTTATGTTACGGCGGTCGTTCTTATGGGGAACGTGCCGGTTCTGTCGCTGTCAAATGTATTTGTCAATAACGACGCGGATCCTGCCCTTTCGGGTCTCTCCGCTGATTTCCGACAGGCGGAACCTGCCGCTTCCTCGCACTGAGATAACGGTATTCTCCTTTACCTCTGCGCTTACATTTAAGCATGGAGAAAAGTCCGCATTTACCATGCCCGATTTAATGAGCGACGCGGATCTATCTCTTGATGTATTAACTGCCGCGCTGACGATACAATCAAGTCGCAGCGACGACACAGTCGTATCAATGCGTTTGATCTGCTGCTGGGGGAGCGGTCTTGTGACGCCCCGTTCACAGCTTACTCCGACCTTTCCTATTTTATCCAAAGCCATGACAAGCTCCGCCGCCATCTCATGAACGAACACGACGGCATGACCCTCCGCAGTAAGGATATCTCCGACAAGCTCACGCTTTATCTCAAGCGAGAGTATGGCACCGAGAAAATCCCTGTGAGAAAGGCTGTCACGCTCTCTGAACGAAAAAGTGATCGGAACGATCGGGAAGATGTCGGACGGTGCAAGCTCTTCTGCGTATGTATCCTGTACAAATCCACAGACAACTCTGGCAGCACCGTCATATCCTCCGTAAAAGCAGGGACGCCCCTTGACGGAATTCTTCGCCACAACAGCCTCACGCTCATTAAGGAATGTCGAAAACCTCGGCACGCCCGACTTCACGCTCAGCCGCTGCAGATCCGCGATATGCGCGGAAAGGTAGCGCTCCTCCTCATTCAATAGTGAAAATGCCACCGATCAATCAAACTGCTCGTACTCTACCAGATCGCCCTGAAGGCTTACGTTTCTGGGAGTTACAGTGTATGTGCAGCTTGCGATCTTCTCCATCTTGCCGTCGATGACAGCGATAACGCCTGTCATGAAGTCAACGATCCTCATTCTTGCCTCAGCAGTAACATTGTCGAGGTTCAGGATAACGATAGCGTTCTCCTTGAGGAATCTGACTGCTTCCTTCATGATCTCGTCATAGTTCTTGGGCTTGAGAACGACCAGTGTGGAGCCGCTGTGTGCACCGTGCATGCTGATCACCTTCTCGCTGCTTCTGGAGAACTTGGGAGCGATGTCAGCCTCTGCCTCGGTAACTGCGGAAGAGGAAGTGTCTACATACTCCTCGTAATCCTCTGCGTACTCATCCTCGGACTGGCGGAATTTTGCAAATAAATCTCCTAATGCCATGATATTTTCCCTCCAATTATTTTTTGTGCCGGCTTACGCCATGCTGTTATATCTTCTATATCCGAACAGACCTGAGCCTATGCGGATAATAGTTGACCCATATCTGATGGCTGTCGCATAATCCCCCGACATTCCCATCGAAAGCGTGTCAAAATGTGCGGCACTCTCTTTATCTGCCGCGTCCCGTATGTCATTGAAAAGCTGCTGCATCCTTGCATACAGCTCCTCGGGAGCATCGGGCGGCGGTATGGTCATAAGACCTCTCAGCCTTACATTCGGCAGCTTCATGACATCCTCGCAGAACGCCTTGACGTCTGCAGGGGCGATACCGCCCTTGGTGTCCTCCTCGCCGATATTGACCTCCACCAATATATCCATGATCTTATCGTGCTGACCTGCGCGGCGATTTATCTCCTCTGCCAGACGCATACTGTCTACCGAATGGATCATTGTGACCTTATCAATGATATACTTGACCTTGTTGGTCTGCAAGCCGCCTATGAAATGCACCTCGGCAGGCTCGTAGCTGTCGCGCTTGTCCAGAAATTCCTGCACACGATTTTCGCCCAGCAGGTCTATGCCAAGCCCTATCGCGCAGTTTATCCTTTCGGGATCCACTGTCTTGGTGACTGCCATCAGCCGCACCGTGTCAGTTCTCCCCGCGTCAGCCATTGCTCTGTTTATGTCAGCGCAGATGCGTTTGTAGCTCTCCTCTATATCGGAAAAGCTCGTCTGCGTGTTACTCAATAACTTGTCCATCGTGCAGATCCTTACCCTGTGTAACAATCTCGTCGTACAGTTTAAGGTAGTCGTCGCCCTCTTCCTGAGAGCAGATGACATAGTCCTCTCCCCAGTAGATGACGTTGATCTTCTTAAATGTAAGACTGCTTCCGCGCACAACGAAAACTCCGCGCTCCTGCGCTTCGTTAAGACGAATCGCCTCACGCGAAACTCTCAGTCCGCCGTAGCTGCTGACTGCCAGCTTGAAGTGCGCCGTGCGACCCTCTACAACCGCGGGCGTGAGCCTGTCGCACTCGAACACATACACTGCGGTATTATCGCCGCGCTTTGTGTCGTTTACGGAGACCACCACCGCCTCAAGCAGAGTATTCTGCGAGCCGACACGGAGCGATACCGTGCTGCCCTCATACACGCCGAACAGCTTGCTGCTGTCCAGCACTGCCGCAACGCGCCACCTGTAATCCGCGATGAGCTTTCCGACGGCATTGCTGCCTGCGGAGATATCGGGATTGCTGACGATCTCTTCTATCTTATCGGCAGTGATCGTGTCACTGTCCTCGAATGTAAGCTTGCTTTCATAGCCGTCAACGCCGCTCACGAAGTAGCCTGTGCCGTTGGCATAGATGCGCTGCACATCACCCGAAAGCTGCGACTGAAGATGCTCTCTCTGCTGCTGAAGATAGGATATCCTGTCCGAGTAGCCTGCACTCTGACCCTTGGCTATCTCGCGCTTGCTCAGCGCCTCAAGCATCTGGTTCTCATATTCTGCCGCCGCGTCGTAATCACCTGCCACGATGCAGTCTATCAAAGAGGCATGCACCATATTTATCTGGCTGGTGATAGTGTCCAGCTGGGAGTTATCGGTACCTATCAGCTTTTCAGCCTCTCGGAGTACAACGATCTGCTCGTCCAGCTCATCTATCTCGCGGTTCAGCTCGATATCACGCTCGTTGCGGTAGCGATAAGCTATCACAGAGCTTTTGCCCACCTTGGAGCTATCCTCATGCGCGTAGCTGATTATGCCCGTGCCATTGCTGTACACTACCTCTTCTGTACGCAGATACACACCCTCGAACGGGATGTCATCAGTCAGATCATAAACATAGGCTGTTTCGGTCTGCACCGTTCTGCCGCCTGTAAAGAACACCTGACCCAGAAAGTACAGGATGACGAAGAGTGACAGCACTGCGATAATGGAAGTAGTCCAGCGTGATTCCATTACTCTTCTTCGTTCTTATCGTAAGCGTCGAGAATGGAGATAGGCTTCATCGGTGTGACGGTAGAGATAGCGTGCTTGTAGATAAGATTCTGCTTACCGTCGGTATCAAGGATGACTGTATAGCTGTCAAAGCCCTTTACGATGCCCTTGAACTGGAAGCCGTTAGTAATATAGATAGTAACAGGGATCCTGTCCTTTCTCGCCTGATTAAGGAACACGTCCTGAAGATTGATGTCCTTTGCCATGATTTACCACCTTTTCTAATATCTGTCACGCAGTATATATGACCCTGCGCATAATACCCCAACTATATAGAACTAGTATAACATACTTTTTTCAAAAAAGCTAGATTATTTTTATAATTTTTTTAAAAAATAATAAAATATTATGGATATTGCTGTATTTTTACATCGAAGTTCGGTCATTTTGCGAAACCTGCACTATTATCTCCTGTGCTTTTGCGACTGCCTCGGCAAGTCCGTCGTTATCCGAAAGCAGGATCCTGTGTATTCTCGGATCGCGTCTGAACCATGTCATCTGTCGCTTCGCATACTGCCTTGTGCGAAGCTTGAGCTCCTCCAGACATTCGTCAAGCGTTTTTTCGCCGCGGAAATACGGATACAGCTCCTTGCAGCCTATCGCCTGTGCTGCTGTGGGGCGGTCGGGCTGGGCGAAGCACCGCCGCGCCTCCTCTACCAGTCCGTTTTCCGCCATGCGGTCAACACGCAGATTAATACGCTCGTGCAGCTTCTCGCGATTTTCGTACTCAATAGACATCATGATGAACTCATACGGCGATGG
>SVMQ01000073.1 GCA_015067375.1 Oscillospiraceae bacterium
TGACCTTGACATTATCCTCGAAGCAAACAGCGAGGCAAATAAAAGCTCTCTGAAAACAACACAGGAGGTGCAATCCAATGGATAGCGCAATTATAGTAGCAATTATATCAGCAGCGTCGTCTATTGCCGTTTCTGTCTTTTCGGCGGTAATGGCAGTATACGGTAAAAAGCACGCAAAGCTCCGCAAGGAGGAGATGGAGAAGTATGAGCGATGGGATGAGTTGCGACAGAATGTTGCGGCAGGAACTCAGTGTCTGCTCCGTGCAGAGATAATCCGCTCCCATGAAAAGTACATCGACAGAGGTTATTGCCCTGTTTATGCTAAAGAGAGCCTGACGCGCGAGTATCAGGCTTATCACAACTTAGGCGGCAACGATGTTGCTACGGCACTCTATGAGCAGCTTATGACGCTGCCCAACGAAAGGAGAATTGACAATGAAGAATAAGGTACTGAGAAAGCTTACATCAAGAAAGCTGTGGGTGTCCATCGCAGGTTTTGTCGCAGGACTTATAGTTGCTTTCGGAGGTGGTGAGGACACAGCGAACACTGTAAGTGGCTGCATCATGGCAGGCGCGGCAGTAGTTGGCTACGCTATCGGCGAGGGCTTTGCTGACGGTGCGAACAGTGGAAAGGGTGGCTGTGATGGCAGCGAAAGTTAAGTACGCAGGCGTGGATATGTCCTACTGCCAGACGAATGTTGACTACAAGGCACTCAAGGCAGGCAAAATCTGCGGCAAGCCTGTGAAATTCGCCATGCTCCGTTTCAGCTACGGCACATGGCAGGACACTGTCTTTGATACTCACTACAGGGGCTGCAAGGAAGCAGGTATTTATGTCGGGGTGTACCACTGGCTGAGAGCGCAGAACGTCGCTCAGGCGAGGGAAGAAGCGCAGTGGCTTGTGGACAAACTCAGGAATTACGACATTGATTATCCTGTTGCGCTTGATTTCGAGGACGAGAAACTTCTTGCGCTTGGTCTATCTAAGGCGCAGTACACCGCAATCGTCAATGCGTTCATGGATGTGCTTGTAAAAGCGAATTATTACGTTGTACTATACACCTATACAAACTGCCTTTTGCATTATCTGCAGGTGAGCGTGCGCACAAAGTACGACCTCTGGATAGCTGACTACACAGGAGTTGCAATAAATTACGGCCAGACCATGTGGCAGTACGGTATTGCCGGACATCCTCAGTTTGATACCAAGAGTGTCGGAGCTGTTGACGGTGTTCCCGGGCAGTGTGATGTGAATTGGGCTTATGTAGGCTATGCTGCAAAAATACGTAAGCTCGGCAAGAACAAGCCTGTTATCAAGTACAAGGTCACTGGTACCAAGACAGTGACAAAACAGGCGCTCGCACAGGCTCAGGCTCAGCTCAAGGCGCTCGGGTTTGAGGTCAGGGTAGAGGAAGTAAATACATAATGATACCGCCCTCGGGACGTTTCGTACGTTCTGGGGGCGGTTTTTGTTTATATACCAAGTTCTTCATCACGTTTAAAATCAGGAGCGTTCTTGATTTTCTTAGGGTCAACAGGCTCAACTGTGCAACGTGCTAGCGGGTATTTTAGCAAAATATCATTAAGCTCATTCTGTTTAGTTATGCAAAACCCTGTTGTCTTTCCACCTAACCGCTGCTCAACAACTCTTTTAGGGAATTGCTTCTGCAAATCATCGTGAAGAGCTTTGATTTTGTCGTTTGTAAGATTTTCAACATTGATGTAATACATAGATAACCTCCGTGTGTTTTTGATATAACCATTATAGCATACAATCGTGTGAAAGAAAAGTAATTATTTTTATAATCCTTTTTTGACGTATGAATTTAGTAACCCTTTTTGACACCCATCTTTGTAAAAACAACGAAAAACACCACCTAAATGGTGGTGTTTCAGTTATATGCTCAAACAAACAGTGAGTACGAATACTCCACTGACCATGATAAGTTCATAATCGTGGTTCGTCTGAGTAATCTCTGGTGACCCACCCGGGAATCGAACCCGGGACACCCTGATTAAAAGTCAGGTGCTCTACCGCCTGAGCTAGTAGGTCAAAGCTGCCAATATGGCAACGTTAATATTATATCAGAACAATGTGGATTTGTCAAGCGTTTTTTGAAAAAACTTTGTTAATAATATAGTATGCTGATTTGATTATATTCTTAATACTTTTAAGTGCATATATACATATAGCGCCCCTGCTTGTTATAGCAGGGGCGTATTATGTCAGTTTTGTGCGGATGCTTTCATTTTGCTTTTGTTTTCGTACATCTCGTTATCTGCGCGTGTGAATACATCAGCATAGCATTGATCGGTGTCGGGTTGGAATTCAGCGATACCACAGGCTATTGAGATATGCTGCTCTCCGTCGCGTTCGCGCTGTGCTTCGATCGCGGTTTCAAGATTTTTCCGCAGTGCATCGCTGTTTGCGGAGTTGGAGCCATAGATTATTACCGCGAATTCGTCGCCGCCTATCCTGTAGACCGGGCAACCTGCAAATGCTGTCTGGATGAGCTTTGCGGCATTTGCTATGAGCATATCGCCGTAGTAGTGTCCGAGCGTGTCGTTTGTCTTTTTAAGATCGTTAAGATCAAGTACTGCTATTGCAAAACTTATTCCGCATCCGATGTTTTCGTTGAGCTGTTTTACTGCAGCGTCGTAAGCGGTTTTGTTTTCTACACCTGTCAGCGAGTCGAGATATGCTATCTTGTTGATCTTGTCGATGTAGAGATTAAGCTCGCCTGTGGTCTTTTGCAGTGTGTCGGCGAGTATTCCTATCTCATCCTTGGTGTGTACATCTATTTTAATATCAAGGTTTCCCTGAGCTATCTTGCGTGCTTCTGTGGTCAGCTTTTTCAGCGGCTTTGTGATAGTGCCGCATATTACCACTGTTAACACTGAGAATACAACAGCTGCTATTATCGAGGTAAGGACGATATGAGTCAGTGCATTGCGCAGGTTCTTGTTTATGTCGTCCTCGGGTACGGTTATGCAGAGATTAAGTCCGTTTTTCAGTGTACGGTAGGTGTAGACCTTGTCAACTCCGTTGTAGTCATAGTGGAACAGATTTCCGTTGTAGTCTTCCAACACATATTCGTCATAGACCTCACGGAACTTGATGTTCTCCTGTTCGGGTGTGGTGTTGAGCGGTAAAGTCGGGTGATATACGATATTGAAATTCGTGTCAGTGAGGTAGGCGAAGCCTGAGTCGTAGGCGGAGATCTCGCGCACCAGTCCTTCAAACATCCTGAAATCGATGTCCATGCCGACTATACCGATAAATGTTCCGTCGATGTACAATGGTATGATGTAGGAGATCATATACACGTTTATATTGCTGTTGTAGTAAGGCATCATCCAGGTAGGCTTTCCTGCATCGCGCGGAATGTAATACCAGCCAACGTGTTCCATATCATAAGGTTCATATATGGAAATATCAGTGCAGGGGAAAGGGTTAAGGCTGCCGTTTTCGGAGGTCTTTGTGTAGAACAGACCGGCGTCGGGAGCAGCGATGTCAGTGCTGTATCTTATGTACACACCGATGCATCCGTCGGTTACGTCGGCAGCATTCAGCAGCATAGGATCCATATACTCAGATATCATGTCTAAGTCTGAAGCTTCTGGGTTTGCATTGCTTGTCTTAACATAATCATCTATGCAGTCAGCCAGAACTTCTACGGATTGTTCTATACGACCGAGTATACCATTAAGGTCAGATGCGCTTTCGCGCACAAGCAGATTCAGCACATCGGCAGAAGCATTGTCCGAAAGCTCTGACATATTTTTTATCGTTATGCCGCCGATGAGTGCAGAACACAGAATAGTTATTATAAGTGTAAAAGTGATGAATTTTGTCTTTATTGACTTCATATTCTCATCTCCTTGAAGAAACAGAAGCTTGCTTTCTTGTGTTAATTATACACCATACTAAAGCAAAAATCAAGAGATAAAAGTCATTATTTTAACAATAATGCAGAAAAATATGTAAAAAGCCCTTGACAAGTGAGAAAAAGTATGTTATTATAACATTGTGATATCAAAGTGATATCAAAAACTTAATTCGGTAACGGAGGTATTTATTATGGATGCTAATACTAACAGAAAACATTATGAGGAACGCGAGCTTCACGCGGCAAACGGCTGGGCAGTGCTTATCTTCACGATACTGCTTTATCTCGCAGGACTTGCTTCGCTCATCGCGGGCGGTGTGATGCTCGACACCGACGGGAGTGCGCTGGGCGGCGTGCTTCTGGTCATCGGTATCGTATGGCTGTGCGTCGGCTGGATACCTTTCCTTGGCCTTAAGGTCATCAAGCCTAACGAGGCTATGGTGCTGACCGTATTCGGCAAGTACACAGGCACACTGAAAAGCGAGGGCTTCTTCTTCGTAAATCCTTTCAGCGTTTCGGTAAATCCGCAGTATGAAAACGCTCCCGTAGTTTCTGCCACAGCGACAGGCACTACTGTAAGGATGCCCAGCGGCAAGATCTCCCTCAAGGCGCTGACACACGACAACCACAAGCAGAAGATAAACGACCAGATGGGCAACCCCATCGAGGTAGGCATCGTAGTTATCTGGCGCGTTGTAAATACAGCAAAGGCTGTGTTCGATGTTGATAACTACAAGACATTCCTTTCCATCCAGGCTGACTCGGTGCTTCGCGACGTTGTACGCTGCTATCCCTATGACAGCACAGACAGCGACGAAAAGACGCTCCGCGGTTCCGCACAGGAGGTATGCGAGCTTCTGCGCACACAGCTTCAGACACGCGTTGAGCAGGCAGGTCTTGAGATAATCGAGGCGCGCATAACCCACCTTGCATATGCACCCGAGATCGCTGCTGCAATGCTCCAGCGTCAGCAGGCAACAGCCATTATCGAAGCAAGACAGAAGATCGTTGATGGCGCAGTCGGCATGGTAGAGATGGCACTCAACAAGCTCTCCGAGAGCAAGGTCTGCGAGCTTGACGAGGAGCGTAAGGCTCAGATGGTATCCAACCTGCTCGTAGTACTCTGCGGCAACAAGGACGCTCAGCCCATCGTAAACAGCGGCAGCATATATTAATGAGGTGATGATATGCCCGAGAATATTCCGCAGCTGAACATAATACTGCTTATCGCTTCAGGCATCTTCTGCACGCTGCTGCCTGTTGCGGTGCTGATAAAATGGAAGCTTAAAAATAAGAGCAGCAGGCTTATCTGTGCGCTTGCAGGTGCGCTGACCTTCGTTGTGTGGGCGCTCGTGTTCGAACAGATGCTGCATCTGGTGATGCTCCCTGTCGTGCAGGGAAGCGTGGTGGCCTATACTGTCTACGGCGCGCTTGCGGCAGGTCTGTTCGAGGAAACAGGCAGGTTCGTGACCTTTAAGCTGTTCCTGAAAAAGACCACGCAGGAAGGCAAGCCCGAAAACGCTGTGATGTTCGGTATAGGTCATGGAGGTATTGAGTCGATAATGATAATCGGCGTGAACATGATAAGCTTTGCGGCTATGGCAATATTGATAAATGCGGGTCAGTCCGACCTCATTTTCGGCGGCCTTGACGATGCGACAAAGCAGATCGCCATCGGTCAGATAGAAACGTTCACGCTTGCAGAGCCGATGTGGTATGTTCTGGTAAGCTTTGAGCGACTGGGCGCTGTGGCGGTGCATATCGCGTTCTCGGTGTTCGTGTTTGCGGCGGCAAGCAGGAAAGGAAAGCTTTGGATGTATCCCGCATCGGTAGTTGGTCACGCGCTGGTGGATGTTTTCGCCGCGCTGTATCAGAAGAATGTAGTGCCGCTGATCGTCTGCGAGATATGGTTGGCTGTCTGTGTGGCAGTGCTGGGATACCTTGCGGTACGAGTCTATAAGAGCATGAAAAAGGAGCAGATGGCTTGAACCTAAACATGAAAGGAGTGCGCAGCGATGGCTGAGGAAAAGAACACGAAAAAGCAGGTGCCGCTGCGCCTTTCCGAGAAGCTTTACAACGAGCTTATGCGCTGGGCTGAGGATGACTTCCGCTCGGTGAACGGACAGATAGAGTACCTGCTGACGGAGTGCGTGAAATACCGCAGGAAGCATGGCAAGACGACGGACGAGGAATGAGGTGTTGTTATGGAAGCACTGGCTGAACTGTATTATGTTATAATGATGCCGCTGATAATGCTGATAACGGGCGCGGTGATGTGGCGAATTCCGCCGAAGTTCAAGGGCATGGGGTATCACACCGCACGCTCGGAAAGCTCGCCCGAGGCATGGGCTTATGCGCAGCATCTGTGTTCGCGCATCGTGGTGTTCACGAATCTTCCGCTGCTCTTGCTGTCGGTCGCATCGGCAGTAATTGCGACAATGGTGGATATTGGTGAGGATGTCTGCATTGCACTCGTATGGATACTCATTGTGCTGGAGCTCGTGGCGGTATTCGGCATGATAGCCGCGGTGGAAGGGCGGCTTAAAAAGCTTTTCGGCAAAAAATGATCTAATATACCCACAGGATATGTCCTGTGGGTATTGCTGTTTGTAGTATATTTGTTGAAAAACCTTTGATGTCGGAACGAGCGTTATTGATAAATGAACAAATTAACGATTTAATACGATAAAAGTTATTGACAGGCGTCGATTATTGTAGTATAATAATATCATGTTGGTAAAATATACAATAATATGCAACGCTTTTGGCGAAAAGTTAATTAAACGACTAAAAAAGACGAGCTGTATATTAATTGGTTTTGGAGGAAAAAATGGATCTAAGGATACAAAGAACAAAAAATGCTATCAAGGATGCTTTTCTGGAGCTGAGAACCAAAAAGCCGATCGAGAAGATCACTGTTACTGAGCTGACAAAGCTTGCAAGCATCAACAAGGCTACGTTTTATCTGCATTACTCTGATATCTATGCGCTTTCAGACGAGATCGAAAACAGCCTTATCGACGATATACTTTTTGATATCGAGGTGCAGGAAAAGTTTTTTGATGACCCTCAGAAGCACGCGAACGAGATATTTACTGCAATACTCGCGCATCGTGAGCAGCTGGACTATGTATTTTCGGGCAGCAGAAACTCTCAGTTTTCCGATAAGATCGAGGACAGGATCAAAGCAATGCTGTTCAAGGCGTGTCCCGATTACTATTCCACAAAGAACGATGTTATACTGTCGTTCCTCATTCAGGGCATATTCCACACCGTCAAGACATCGAGAATGACGGGCGATATGACCGAGAAATATGATGAGCTGTCAAAGCTTTGTTCGCTTGTGATAATGCAGACCGAGCAGCCTCAGAAATAAGGGGATTTCTTTGCGCTAACAATTTAATCTGCCAAATTATTGACAATATAAAACAATTGTGCTATACTATAGGATGGACGTATATAAAATGTCACGATCTGACATACAGACAGAAGGGGAATACAAAATGAGCAACGAAAATGTGATTTATTTTGACCATGAGGGCGATTTTTCCCTCTGGGAGCAGACCTGTCTGCCGATAGGAAACGGCTATCTTGGCGCAAGTATGTTTGGCGGAATACGCAGAGAGCGTATAGTATTCAATGAAAAGACGCTGTGGGCAGGTGGTCCGTGTGAAAACAGACCCGAATACTACGGCGGCAACAAGCGTGATAAATACAAGTATGTAAAGCAGGTGCAGGAAGCGCTCAAAGATGGCAGCTACGACAAGGTGCTGCAGCTTCTTCCCGAGCTTACGGGTGACGGCGATTTCGGAAGTTATCTGCTGCTTTGCGATATGGTCATAGATTTCAATATACCCAATGGTCAGGCTACAGACTACAGGCGCGCACTTGATATTGACAAGTCGCTTTATTCCTGTGAGTTTTCTGTTGCAGGAATAAAGTACACGCGCGAAGCGTTTGCAAGCTATCCCGCAAGAGTTATCGTGTTCAAATTTACCGCGTCCGAAAAGGGAAGCCTTGGCTTTGTACTGGGTGTTGAAAAGACGCATCCCTGCAATATAAGCGCCGACGAGGACGGTATGCTGCATTACAGCGGATATATCGAGGACAATGGTATGCGCTTTGATTCGCGTGCTGTTATCCAAACCGATGGCGAGATGATGACGAAAAACGGCAAGCTCGTGGTGACCAATGCGACAGAAGCGGTGATCTATGTCACAGCGGCTACCGATTATGAGATGAAATACCCCGTCTATCGCAGCGGTGCTGACCCTGCGACAGTGACTATCCCGATCATTCAGGCGGCGTCGCTGCTTGGCTGGGATGCGCTTTATGACGAACACTATGCCGACTATTCGGCTATCTATAACAGAGTGAAGCTTGCTCTCAATGACGACGGTGCCGATATGCCTGCTGACAGGCTGCTTGAGGCTTACCGCAAGGGCGACCGCGCCGCGATGAACAAGCTTGAAACGCTGTACTTCCAGTATGGCAGATATCTGCTTATATCCTCTTCGAGAGAGGGCTCGCTGCCTGCAAACCTGCAGGGCGTGTGGAATGAGAGCAATACACCCCCGTGGTGCTGCGACTATCACATCAACGTAAATCTGCAGATGAATTACTGGGGCGCTTACAACACCAATATGGCGGAAACAGTGCCGCCACTGGTGGATTTCCTCGATTCGCTCAGAGAGCCCGGTCGCCTCACTGCAAAGGAATATTACAACATCACATCCACCGATGCCGAGCCTGAAAACGGTTGGACGGCGCATACACAGTGTTCGCCTTTTGGCTGGACAGCACCGGGATGGGATTTCTACTGGGGCTGGTCAACGGCTGCTGTTGCGTGGCTGATGCAGAATATATGGGAGCATTACGAGTTCACAGGCGACAAAAAGTACCTTGCAGACAAGATATACCCAATCATGCGCGAGAGCGTAAAGTTCTATACTCAGTGGCTGGTGTACGACGAGAAGCAGGACAGACTTGTTTCCTCGCCAACCTACAGTCCCGAGCATGGTCCTGCTACGATAGGAAATACCTACGAACAGAGCCTTATCGCACAGCTGTTTGATGATTTCCTGAAGGCTGCTGCGGTGCTGAATACCGACCCTGAGCTTTGTTCAAAGGTACGCGAGATGCTGCCGAAGCTTGATCCGTATCATATAGGAAATCATCAAACAGCTGTGCGATAA
>SVMQ01000074.1 GCA_015067375.1 Oscillospiraceae bacterium
TCCCAAGGCAGAGGAGAAGCCTGCTGCAAAGGCAGAAGCACCTAAGGCTGACAACAGACCTGCACGTCAGGATAATCGTGACAATCGTCAGAATAACGACAGACGTCCCGATAACCGCGACAACCGTCAGAGTGGCGACAGAAACAACTTCAACCGCGACAACAATCGTCAGGGCGGCGACAGAAACGGCTTCAACCGCGACAATAACCGTCAGGGCGGCGACAGAAACAACTTCAACCGTGATAACCGCGATAACAGAAACGATAACCGCAACAAGCCTACAGCGCCTGCAGCTGGTGCAAAGCACGATGTACGCACACCCGCTATCGACTCTTCCAAGATCAAGGTGAACACACCTCCTATGCAGAAGCAGAAGGGTGAGGCAGTACAGCGCGGCGAGCAGGTAACAAAGACCGTTGATACACGCGGCTCTTATGTTGAGCTTGACAAGTATAATGAGCGCTACGAGAGCATTGCGCCCGCAGGTCGTATGAACAACGACAACTACCAGCGCAAGCAGAAGATCAATCAGAAGTCCCAGAACAAGAATAAGGGCGGCTACAACAAGCGCGAAACAGAGGCTCAGAAGCTGAAAAGACTTGAGCTTGAGCGCGCAAGAAAGCAGCAGCTCAAGGTTCAGATCCCCGATGAGATCGTGGTATCCGAGCTTGCAACACGTCTTAAGGTAACAGCTACCGAGGTCATCAAGAAGCTGTTCAATCTCGGCGTTATGGCAAACCTCAACGAAACTATCGACTTTGATACAGCCTGCATCGTAGCTGAGGAGCTTGGCGCAAAGGTTGAGAAGGAAGTCGTAGTGACCATCGAGGAGCGTCTGTTCGAGGAGGTAGAGGATACTCCCGATATGCTCGAGGAGCGTTCTCCTGTAGTCGTAGTTATGGGTCACGTTGACCATGGTAAGACTTCCATCCTTGACTATATCAGAAAAGCAAGCGTTACCTCCACAGAGGCTGGCGGTATCACACAGCACATCGGTGCATACAAGGTTGCTCTCGAGGACAGAGAGATCACATTCCTTGATACCCCCGGACATGAGGCGTTCACTACCATGAGAGCAAGAGGTGCAAACCTCACAGATATCGCTATCCTCGTAGTAGCAGCTGACGACGGCATCATGCCCCAGACAGTCGAGGCTATCAACCACGCAAAGGCTGCAGGTGTTTCCATCATCGTTGCTATCAACAAGATGGATAAGGAAACAGCTAACCCCGACCGCGTAAAGGAAGAACTGACAAAATACGACCTCGTATGCGAGGACTGGGGCGGCGATGTTATCTGCGTTCCCGTTTCCGCAAAGACTGGCTACGGCATGGATACACTGCTTGAGATGGTAGGTCTGGTTGCAGACGTACTCGAGCTCAAGGCTAACCCCAACCGTCTTGCAAAGGGTGCAGTCATCGAGGCTCGTCTTGACAAGGCAAGAGGCCCTATCGCTACTATCCTCGTACAGAACGGTACACTGCGCACAGGCGATATCATCATCGCAGGCACTTCTGTAGGTCGTGTTCGTGTAATGCGTGACGATCAGGGAAGAACTGTCAAGGAAGCAGGCCCATCCTGTCCTGTTGAGATAATGGGTCTTGCTGAGGTTCCTTCTGCTGGCGACACATTCGCAGTCGTTGAAGACGAGAAGCTCGCGCGTGAGCTTGTTGAAAAGCGTAAGCACGACGCAAAGGAGGAGCAGTTCAAGGCATACCAGAAGGTTACGCTTGATAATCTGTTCTCCTCTATTGAGAGCGGCACAGTAAAGGAGCTTCCCATCATCGTCAAGGCAGACGTACAGGGCTCTGTAGAGGCTGTAAAGCAGTCGCTTGAAAAGATCACAAACGAAGAAGTACGAGTAAGAGTTATCCACGGCGCAGTTGGTGCGGTAAGCGAGAGCGACGTAATGCTCGCTATGGCATCGGGCGCTATCATCGTAGGCTTCAACGTAAGACCTCATCCGTCCGCACAGGAGAACGCAAAGCGTGAGGGTGTTGAGATCCGTCTGTACCGCGTTATCTACGATGCTATCGAGGATATCACCACAGCAATGAAGGGTATGCTCTCTCCGAAGTTCCGCGAGGTAGAGCTTGGCCGCGTAGAGGTACGTCAGGTGTTCAAAATCACAAACGTTGGTATCGTAGCTGGTTCTTATGTACTGGATGGCAAGGTTGCGCGTAACGGTCAGGTGCGTATCGTCCGCGACGGCATCATCATCGGCGATGACCACATCGCAGGCCTCCAGCGCTTCAAGGATTCCGTCAAGGAAGTGTCCGCAGGCTATGAGTGCGGTGTCAGCCTTGAAAAGTTCACCGATATCAAGGAGGGCGACATCTTCGAGGCTTATATCGTAGAAGAGTACCGCGACTGATTCGGTCGGCGTTAGCACCGCAGCTGGATTGTGTGCTATACGATGACTGGCATAATATAACGGCATTATGGCGCTCCCCTGTAAAGGGGAGGGCATCGACCGTCAGACAAAGCTGACGGAAAGGAGGTCATTATGGCTAACTTTAATATCAAAAGACTTAACGAGGATATCAAGCGCGAGATCTCAGCGGCTGTTTCGGGCGTAAAAGACCCGAGAGTTGCAAAGAATTTCGTGACCGTCACTCACTGCGAGGTAACTAACGACCTCTCTTACTGCAAGGTACACATCGCGTGCCTTGGCGGCGAGGGCAGGACGCACAAAGCAGTTGAGGGCATGACGGCGGCATCGGGATATTTCAAGAAGTGCATCGCTAGCAAGATACGCGTAAGAAAGATACCCGAACTGATATTCCTACCCGATAATTCGCTTGAGTACGCGGCACACATTGAGGAGTTGATCTCAAAGCTCCCGAAGCCTGTGCAGACGGAGGATGACCCCGAGGAGGCAGAGGATGAGGATTGAGCTGAAAGAAGCGGCAGACTTCCTGCTGAATAACGACGATTATCTTATCCTCATGCACGCAAGCCCTGACGGCGACACGCTCGGATGTGGCTTCGCGCTGTGCGGAGCGCTTCAGAAGCTGGGCAAGCGCGCAAAGGCTGTCTGCCCCGACGAGATACCGCACCGCTTCGACTATATGCGCGAGGGCATCATTGAGCAGCAGTTTGAACACAAGACCATAGTTGCCGTTGACGTTGCGGATACTAAGCTGCTTGGCGACATGAAAGAAACAGGCGACAAGGCGCATCTGTGCATCGACCATCATGTAAGCAATACAGAGTATGCCGAAAGGCTTCTGCTGCGCGAGCATTATGCGGCGGCGTGTGAGCTTATGTACGAGTTGCTGTGTGAGATGGGCGCGGATATCGACAGACCTGTCGCAAACTGCCTTTACACGGGCGTTGCAACCGATACAGGCTGCTTCAAGTTCAGCAATACCAAACCGCAGACTCATATCATAGCGGCTAAGCTGATGGAATGCGGCGCTGAGATCGCTCCTATAAATTATGCGATGTTTGAGTTGAAAACTCAGGGTCGCCTTAAGCTTGAGCAGGAAGTGATGAAGAACATCCGCTTTTACGGCGAGGGTCATGTGGCGGTGATATCCGTCATGCTTGATACACTTGCTGCTATCCCTGATATCGACAGTGATGATGTGGGCGCAATGGCGGCAATTCCGCGTCAGATAGAGGGCGTTGACATCGGTATATCCATCAAGGAAAAGAAAAAGGGACTGTTCAAGGCCTCGCTGCGCTCCAGTGAGCGTATAGATGTTGCGAAGATAGCACAGCAGTTTGGCGGCGGCGGTCATGCGAGAGCTTCGGGCTGCTCGTTCACCTGTTCGTATGACGAGGTTGAAAAGACCATCGTTGCGGCGTGCTGCGACGCATTGAGACAGGCAGGACTGATATGACGGGGATAATCTGCATCAACAAACCGCAGGATTTCACGTCGTTCGATGTGGTGGCGGTAATGCGCCGCTGTTTCGGCACAAAAAAGGTAGGTCACGGCGGCACGCTCGACCCTATGGCAACGGGAGTGCTTCCTGTATTCGTGGGCGGCGCTACAAAGGCTGTTGACATCATACCTGATACTGATAAAAGCTACCGCGCGGGCTTCCGTCTCGGTCTTACATCCGATACACAGGATATCTGGGGCGAGGTGCTGACGACGGCAGAGGCTGTTATTTCCGCGGAAATGCTGGAGCAGGCGCTCACAGGCTTTCGCGGCGAGATAATGCAGATACCGCCGATGTACTCAGCATTGAAGGTAAACGGACAGAAGCTGTGCGACCTTGCACGGCAGGGAATAGAGGTAGAGCGCAGCGCAAGACCGATAACCATATCGCGCCTGCAGCTCATCTCATTCGACGGCACCGACGGTATTATCGAGGTAGACTGCTCCTCAGGCACCTACATCCGCACGCTGATACATGATATCGGCGCGGCGCTTGGGTGCGGCGCAGTTATGACGAGCCTTTGCAGGACGCGCGCGTGCGGCTTCATGCTCTCACAGTGCAAAACGATCGAGGAGGTCAGGGCGGCTGACGCCGATACGCTTGCCTCGTGGCTGCTTCCTGTGGAGCAGGTATTCTCACCGCTCTACCGCATAGACCTTGACGAGGTGCAGCAGCGGCTGTATCTCAACGGAGTAAGGCTTGATGCGGCGCGTCTTGAAAAGACTCCGCCTGAAGGTCAGCGCTGCACTGTCTATGGCGGCGGCAGATTCTTCGGACTTGCTGAGGTGAACGCCGAAAACGAGCTTGTATCAGTCAAGCGTTTTCCTGTAGAATAAAGACCCCAAACGAAATGGTGGTTAGAAAATTGAAAGATATAACTTACGGCAGCTTTGTTCCGCCTGAAAAGACCGCGGTAGCGCTTGGATATTTCGACGGACTGCATCTTGGACACATCGGTGTTATCTCCGCTGCACTTATGCAGGATGATATGAAGCCCGCTGTGTTCACATTCAACTGCGATACTACGCTGCCAAAATTCAAGCTTCCCGAGGATATCATATCCTTTGAGAACAAATGCGAGCTTATGCAGCGCGTAGGCGTAGAATATCTGTATGCTCCCGACTTTGCGGAGGTCTGCGGACTTCCTGCGGAGGAGTTCATCCGCGAGATACTCGTCAAGCGGCTGAATGCAGGCTTTGCTTGTTGCGGAACGAGCTTTCGCTTTGGTAAGGGCGGCAGCGGTACTCCTCAGATACTAAAAGAGATAGGTGCGCGCCATGGCATCAAGGTTGAGATCGTTGCTGATATCTGCGACGACGGAGTGCCTATCAGCTCCACACATATCCGCGAGCTTATCCGCTGCGGCGAGGTCGCAGAGGCAAACCGCCTGCTGGGCTATGACCTGTGGTACAGGCTGCCAGTCATCCATGGCAACCACATCGGAAGGAGCCTTAGCTTCCCGACGATAAATCAGGTGATACCAGAGACCAACATCATACCGAAATTCGGTGCATACAAAAGCTTTGTTTCGATAGACGGCAGGAATTACCGCGGTGTGACGAACATCGGCGTAAAGCCTACTGTAGAAAACCGCGGCGACGGCAGCGGTGCTGTTATGGAAACACATATAATCGGCTTTGACGGCGACCTTTACGGACAGCGTATATCTGTGTCGCTGGTAGATTTTATCCGCCCCGAGAAGAAGTTCTCCTCGCTCGACGAGCTTAAGGAGCAGATATCGGCGGATATGCTCGAAGCCTTAAAATAACTGAAAGGAACTTAACAAATGGCAAAGGTAAGAACACGATTTGCGCCCTCTCCCACGGGCTATATGCACATCGGAAACTTAAGGACTGCGCTTTACACATATCTTATTGCAAAGAAGCACAAGGGTGATTTCATCCTGCGTATCGAGGATACCGACCGCGAGCGCTTCGTAGAGGGCGCTACAGAGGTCATCTACAAGACCCTGCGCGACTGTGGACTTAACTGGGACGAAGGCCCCGATGTCGGCGGTGATTACGGCCCTTACATCCAGAGCGAGCGCATGGGAATGTACAAGGAGTATGCTGAAAAGCTTGTAGAAACCGGCGACGCATACTACTGCTTCTGTGACAAGACTGCAGATGACGACAGTGAGGAGAATAAGCCCAGCGGCGCAGCATCCCTCAATCGCTGCGGCTGCCGTGACTGCTCACTGGAGGATGCAAAGAAGCGCATCGCAGACGGCGCTGTACCTGTTATCCGTCAGAAGATACCCACAGAGGGAACAACTACATTCCACGATGAGATCTATGGTGATATCACAGTGGACAATGCAGACCTCGACGATCAGGTGCTGCTGAAGTCCGATGGAATGCCCACCTATAACTTCGCAAACGTTGTGGACGATCACACAATGGGCATCACGCACGTTGTACGCGGAAACGAGTATCTCTCCTCCGCGCCCAAGTACGACCTGCTGTATGCTGCATTCGGCTGGCAGCCGCCCGTGTATATCCATGTTGAGCATATCATGAAGGACGCACAGCACAAGCTCGCAAAGCGCGATGGCGACGCATCCTTCCAGGATCTCATCACAAAGGGATATATGACTGAGGGCATCCTCAACTACATCCTGCTTCTGGGCTGGGCGCCCAAGGGTGAGCAGGAGATATTCTCCCTTGACGAGATGATCGAGGCATTCGACCTTGACGGCATCTCCAAGTCACCTGCTATCTTCGACGGACTCAAGCTCAAGGCTATCAACGCACAGTATGTCCGCGCTCTTCCGCTCGAGAAGTACATGGAGTACGCCGAGCCTTATATCCGTCAGACAGCAAAGCGCGAGGGTATTGACATTAAGGAGCTTTGCAGCGTTCTGCAGCCGCGTACAGAGGTGTTCACAGAT
Source organism: Oscillospiraceae bacterium (assembly GCA_015067375.1). Lineage (GTDB taxonomy): Bacteria > Bacillota > Clostridia > Oscillospirales > Ruminococcaceae > CAG-115. Next base: position 6,784 of record SVMQ01000074.1, read on the forward strand.
ATCCCCGAGCAGGTGGATTTCATCGACGTGCTTCCTCAGTATGACCTAGAGCTGTACACCAGCAAGAAGATGAAGACCAACCCTGAAACAGCGCTTGTTGCACTCGGCAAGATACTCCCCGTGATGGAGAGCCTTGACAGCTTCGACCACGATACTGTACATGACGCGCTGTTCAAGCTTATCGAAACAGAGGGCGTAAAGAATGGCTATATCCTCTGGCCGCTGCGTATCGCGCTGTGCGGCAAGCAGGTAAGCCCGGGCGGCGGTGTGGAGCTTGCTGTTATTCTCGGCAAGGATGAAACTATCGCAAGAATAAAGAAGGGCATTGAGCTGCTTGAAGCTGCTAAGTGATCGTGGTAATGTGTGGATTTCATATATAATTCACATGGCTATCACCATTGCGCATTATAATATTATTCGGTATTTTATGCCATGACATAAAGGCAGTATTTCTGCCTATAAATCGGAGGCATCAATGATTGAAGTTAAAGATCTGAGCAAAAGCTACGGCAGCAAGCAGGCAGTCAAAAATGTTAGCTTTACCGCTCATGAAAACGAAATTCTGGGCTTCCTCGGGCCAAACGGTGCAGGAAAGTCCACCACAATGAATATCCTCACGGGATACCTTTCCTCGTCGGGAGGACAGGCACTTATAAATGGTGTTGATATCCTTGAGGATCCCATAACCGCCAAAAAGGACATTGGCTATCTGCCCGAGCAGCCGCCGCTGTACCTCGATATGACGGTAATGGAGTATCTTAATTTCGTATATGACCTTAAGAAGTGCAAGCTTCCGCGCCGCTCGCATCTTGCCGAGATATGCAGCCTTGTGCGTATTTCCGATGTAAGCAAGCGCGTTATCCGCAACCTGTCAAAGGGTTATAAGCAGCGTGTGGGACTTGCGCAGGCACTTGTCGGCAACCCAAAGGTGCTGATACTGGACGAGCCTACTGTAGGTCTTGACCCCAAGCAGATCATCGAGATAAGAACGCTTATCAAGAAGCTTGGCAAGAACCATACAGTTATACTGTCCTCGCATATCCTGTCTGAGGTGCAGGCTGTCTGCGACCGTATCGTTGTTATAGACAAGGGTACGCTCGTAGCAAATGACACGACTGAGAATCTTTCTCACAATCTGTCTGCAGATCACAAGCTGACGGTGCAGATAGAGGGTCCCTCAAAGGAGGTCAAGTCGCTGCTCAAGGGCATACCTGACATGGTCGAGGTACACGTCAACCGCGAGGTGGAGAAAAACGTTACAGAGTACTCTCTCAACGCAAAAGAGGGTGTGGACGTCCGCCGCGAGGTGTTCAAGCGCATGGCAGAGCGCAGCTATCCGATACTGCTGATGCGTTCTTCTGAGCTGACTCTGGAGGAGATATTCCTCAAGCTTACGACAGGCGACTTTTACGGCAATACCGAGAACGGAGGTACAAGCAGATGACAGCTATATTAAAGCGCGAATTCGCGTCTTATTTCACATCTCCTCTCGGATATGTATTCTTGGCGGTGTTCTACTGCTTTTCCGGACTTTTTCTGTGGATGATGTGCCTTACCGCGGGTTCTGCGGATATGAGCGGCACATTTCTGTGGATGTTCTTTATCATGATAATACTTATTCCTGTCCTCACCATGAGAACGATGGCAGATGATAAAAGACAAAAAACAGATCAGCTGACACTTACTTCTCCGATCAGCCTTTTCGGACTGGTTACAGGTAAGTTCCTTGCTGCATTCTTCATCTTCCTTATGGGAGTTGCTGTGTTGCTGGTATATGCGCTGTTCCTTTCGGGCGCGGTTGCTGATACGGCTGCTGCGGCAGGTATCGAGAGTACATTCGGCTGGGCTTCCGTGATGGGCAATATCGTTGGCATTTCACTGGTCGGTGCGGTGTTCATCTCTCTCGGAATATTCATCTCCAGCCTTACGGAAAATCAGATGATCGCTGCTGTCGGAAGTATCGGCGCAAATATCGTGCTGTGCCTTTTCGATATCCTTGCGAATTATGTTAAGATCGAGTGGCTGCAGGAGCTTATCCTGTCGCTGTCGGTATTCTACAAGTATCAGGAGTTCACATACGGCATTTTCAGCCTTAAGAACATCGTGTTCTTTGCCAGTCTTGTGGTACTGTTCAACTTCCTTACGATGCGCGTTCTTGAACGCCGTCGCTGG
>SVMQ01000075.1 GCA_015067375.1 Oscillospiraceae bacterium
GCGGGCTTCGACGTCACCGATCGCATCGGCGTGACTGTGAACGGCTCTGAAAGGATCAACGCCATCGTCGAAAAGGCCAGGGAGGACATCATGTCCGGTGTGCTGGCGCTTTCGGTGAACGTCGGCGATCCGGCGGAAGGCGCTTATTCCGGTGACAGAGATATCAATGACGAAAACATGGGCATAGCCTTCTATCAGAAAGAGATCATCAACTTCGATCCGCTGAATGCTACTACCCCTGGTACCAAGGAATACGAGGTCGCTGTTCACGATATCGACGCGATAGCTATCCAGCTCCAGCGCCTTGAGAGCGCCGGTGTAACGGTACTGTTCCGCCCTCTGCACGAGGCAAGCGGCGCATGGTTCTGGTGGGGCGTGCAGAACAAGCAGTTCGTGCAGAACGAGACCTATCAGCGCCTCTGGTACATGATCTATGACAGACTGGAAAACTACCACGGTCTTACCAACCTCATCTGGGTATGGAACGGTCAGTCGGAGTTCTGCTATGTTCATCCCAATACTTATGATATTGCAGGCATAGACTACTACGCAAACTCTGAGAACCACACTGCCTGCGAGAGCCAGTACAACAGCCTGAGCAACTACAACGACAAGAACCACACCAAGTACCTCGGAGAGGATTACAAGCTGCCTGCCGAGCCTTACGGCGGCAAGATGCTCGCAATGTCCGAGTGCGGCTATATCCCCGACCCTGCCGACTGTGTGAACACAGGCTGTATGTGGCTTTACTACATGATATGGAACGGTGATTTCGTGTACAAGGCCAGCGCAAGCGGCACTGCCATCACATCGCTTGACGGCACACCCTCTCCCAACGAGGAGCGCATGACCAACGAGATGCTGGTGGAATACTTCGGCAATGAGGCAATGATCACCTACAAGGATCTTCCTGCACAGTTCACTGAGGGCAAGGGCTTCCCGCAGAGAATTGCAACATGGGAATACTTCAGAATGGAATGATACACAACACCGCGGCGGATATTTCTGCCGCGGTGTTTTTCTATAATTTCAACTTCGTTTTTTGTAGGATATTACAAATCTGTTATTGCATCTTGACGAAAACAAGGGAAAATGTTACAATATATGTGTAGTTATTTAGATAGGAACGGAGGAATAAAAATGTTACACACAGACATCCGCTCAGAATTATCCGAGGTAGGTCTTGACTGCACCGAGATGATAGAAAAGTTCATGGACAGCGAGGAGATGTTCCTGAAATTTTTCAAGAAATTCTTTACCGCCGCCGACAGCGTAGTGCAGGAGCTTTCCGCCGCGATAGCCGCCGATGACCATTCCGCTATCGAAAACAGAGCGCACGCACTCAAAGGCCTTTCGGGAAACATCGGCCTCAACGGCGTATACAACCCTGCCAAAAAGATCGTTGACGATGTAAGAGCAGGACAGTACAGCTTCTACAAGGATGATTTCAGCAAGCTGCTCACTGCTTACACCAAGGCTCTTTCGATATCAAAAAAACTCTGATCTGACTACACTTGCACGGATGACCGCGCAATGTAATATATTCTAAAAAAGAGAGGTAATCATCATGCCGGATTTTGTTATTCCCGTAGCAATCGTAGCCGCAATCGTGATCTTTATGTTCGCCGCAGGCTACCGCAAAGCACCGCCCGACAAGGCATACATCATAAGCGGTCTGCGCCGCAAGGCGAAGGTCGTTATCGGTAAGGCTACCGTAAAGCTGCCATTCTTTGAGCGCTGCGATATACTGGAGCTTGCACTCATGTCCGTTGATGTAAAGACAGCACAGGCTGTTCCTACCGCTGACTATATCAACATCTCCGTTGACGCGGTCGTAAACGTCAAGATATCGTCTGACACTGATATAATCATGCGCGCCCAGCAGAACTTCCTTAACAAGAACGTGGAGTACATAACCAAGGTATCCCGTGAGGTGCTTGAGGGTAATATGCGTGAGATCGTTGGTCAGATGCGCCTTGAAGAGATGGTGTCCAACCGTCAGGCATTCGCTGACAAGGTAAAGATGAATGCCGACCCCGACCTCAGCGCCATGGGTCTTGAGATAGTATCGTTCAACGTTCAGAATTTCGTTGACGACAATGGTATCATCACCGACATGGGTATCGACAACACCATGCAGATCAAGAAAAAAGCAGCTATCTCCAAGGCTGAGGCAGAGCGTGACATCAAGATCGCACAGGCAGAGGCAAACCGCAAGGCAAACGATGCGCGCGTAGACTCCGAGACTGCTATCGCAGAGCGCGAGAACGAGCTTGCCATCAAGCAGGCTGAACTCAAGCGTGCTGCTGACATCAAGCAGGCGGAGGCAGACGCTGCCTACACCATCCAGCAGGAGGAGCAGCGTAAGACCATCGAGATAACTACTGCTAACGCAAACCTTGCACGTCAGGAGCGCGAAGTAGAGATCAAGGCAAAGGAAGCCGAGATCAAGGAGCGCGCACTGGAAGCAGAGGTAAAGAAAACTGCCGAGGCTCAGAAATACGCCGCTCAGCAGAAGGCAGACGCAGAGCTGTACACCATCCAGCGTAACGCAGAAGCTAAGAAATATGAGGATATCCAGAACGCGGAAGCTGAACTGGAGATCAAGAAGAACGAGGCTGCCGCTATCCTTGTTACCGCGCAGAACGAAGCTGCCGCGGAAAAGGCAAAGGCAGAGGCTGCACGCTTCGCAGCTGAGCAGGAAGCTGAGGGTATCCGCGCCAAGGGTCTTGCAGAGGCAGAGGCTGTTCGTGCAAAGGCTCTCGCTGAGGCTGAGGGTCTTGACAAGAAGGCAGAGGCTATGAAGAAGATGGAAGAAGCAGCTGTGCTGCAGATGTACTTCGAGCAGATGCCTGCCGTTGCACAGGCTATCGCAAAGCCGCTGGAGAACGTGGACAGCATCACGATGTACGGCGACGGCAATACCGCAAAGCTCGTAAAGGATATCACCGAGGCTACCACACAGGCGTCCTCCGGTCTGCTTGACGGTCTTGGCATCGACCTCAAGACAATGGTGAATTCCTTTGTAACAGGCAAGGCAATGGCAGCAGGTATCAATACCGAAGCTAAAAACAGCGATCTTGAAACAGTATAACACCGATAATTCAACATAATGCACAAAAATACCGCCTGAAATCTTAAATCTGGCGGTATTTTTTGTTAAAATCGTAATTTTTCATTGACAAGAACAGTGATATATGGTAAACTATATTTAGGACTGTGCTCCTATTGGATTTCATAAAAAAAGGAGATACCAATGAAAACACTGTATCTTGTACTTACAAGGTCTACATCTGTTGTATCAAGGCTCATCCATCTCGCAACAGATGCCGACTATACACATATATCGCTTGCATTCGATAAGGATCTCAACTGCCTGTACAGCTCGGGACGCAAGAACGGCAAAACGATGTTCCCTGCAGGCCCGTGCAAGGAATCCTTCAAGAATGATTTCTACAAGAACGGAAAGATCCCATGCAAGGTATATGAGCTTCCCGTGAGCGACGAGGTCTACGATCTCGCAAAGCAGGAGGTCAATGAGATACTCAAGAACGCCGACGAGTATCACTACAACATCATCGGACTTCTTCTCTGCCGTATGCAGATATCGCTCAACAGAGAACATCATTTCTTCTGTTCGCAATTTGTCAGCGAGGTTCTGGAGCGCAGCAACGCACTTAATCTCCCCAAAGCTGCTTCGCTTATGTCGCCATGCGATTATATGCATCTGCCAGAGCTTAAATGTTGCTTTGAAGGCTGCATAGAGGATCTCCCTGTACGCAGATATGCGAACAGCGTTGTCAGCGCTTAACTTCACAAACAGCTGCACCCACAAAGTTGATGCTTTGTGGGTGTTTTTGTGTTATTAACGTATATCCACGTCAATCCTCGGCACCGTACACTATCTGCTTTATCATGCGTATCGGACGTGCGCCAAGTCCACCGCAGACCTGAATGAAATACATGAATGTGTATTTGTTTACAGGATCATTGCAGAAGAAGCAGCCAAGCCAGCCGTCCCAGCCATACTCGCCTTTGCGGATGCTTATGCCCTGATCCTTCTCGGCTATCCTCATAAGATTGCCGTAGCTGTAGCCTTGCATACTGTCCCAATCTATCTCGCCGCTCTGCTTTTCGGTGAGCTGTGCAGATGTCAGAAAACGCACCGCATTTCTGCTGAGGATACGCTTGCCTTTATACTCACCCTCATTAAGAAGCATCGTGGCGAATGCGGCATAGTCGTTCATCGTGGAACAAAGACCCGCACCGCCCGACTCAAACTCAGGCTTTTTACGGCACAGATATGTGAGTCCAAGATGCTGCCATTCACACGGCACCAGACTGCCATCCTCCATGCACTGATAGTTCTCCGCAAAACGGCACAGCTTATCCTCAGGCACATAGAAGTCAGTATCCACCATTCCAAGCGGCTCAAATATCTCCTCGCGCAGGAAATCACCGAACTTCTTGCCCGATATCACTTCAATGACAGCACCAAGCACATCGGCACTGGTGCCGTAAAGCCACCTCTCTCCGGGCTGGAATGCCAGCGGCTGCTGTCCTATCAGGTTAGCATACGTCATCGTATCAGAGGGGTTGCCTGCCTTATACTCATTGTCCAGCCTTGTGTACAGCTTTGACATCTCCGCACCTGCAGGAAACCAGTCATCGGGATAGCATAGTCCCGACGTCATATTCAACAGCTGTCTTATCGAAACCTCATTATTAACAGGAACAAGACCATCCTCCGTCCAGACCTTCTGATCCTTAAAACCGGGAATGAACCAACTCACCTTATCGTCAAGATCCAGCTTTCCCCTGTCAAAAAGTATCATCGCTGCAGCGGCAGTGATAGGCTTGCTCATGGAATAAAGGCGGACGATAGTGTCCTCCGTCCACTTTATTCCGCGCGCTTCGTCAGCCATGCCGCAGCAGTTCTTGTAAACAGGCTTGCCGTCTTTCAGGATATAAGCGGCATTGCCTTTTACAGTGCCATTCGCTACCTGCTCGTTGAGCATTGCTGTTATCTGTTCGAGCTTGACCATATTCATGTCAGTCACCTCTTAATAGTATTAACATATGTTGTTTCGCAAACTTAGCGTATCTTTCTTGCTTCGCAGTAGAATCTCTTATCATGCGCGTGGCCCATGTTTGCTTCGCAAACTGCAACGGCTCTGCTTCTCGGTCGGAGCGACCGAGATCTCGTTCCGAGACCGCGTCACCGTCGCGTCAACGTATCTTTCTCGCCTCGCAGTAGAATCTCTTATCATGCGCATGACCCATTGAAAACGTCTTTCTTGGGAGAGCGCCGTCTTTTATCACCGTCGGAAAAAGCTCTGCCTTGGTCATGGATGGCAGCAGGAAGCCTATGCTGTTGTCAGCCGCACAGAGCGATCGTACTACATCATCACCGTGGATATAGTCGATAGCGCCCTTGTGAGCGCTGAGATATCCGTCAAGGAAGCTCTGCAGACTGCCTACTGTGAGGTTTGCGCTGGGCTTTGTTATGGTATAGCTTTCCTCAGTGCCGTTGAGCACTACAGTAAAGCACTGTCCACCTGTTCCCTTTTCAAGACCAAGCGCAGCAGTCATATCAGTCATAAGGTCAGCTGTGTCCACATCGACTATAACACGATGTATCGCCTCAAACTCCAACGCAGGGCTGTGGAGATTTACGACCTCCGCAAGAGCATAGCGCGCAAGCTGTGCATCAGGCGAGCCTGCCGCCTTCTTCTCCTCATAGCAAGCCTTTGCCGTAGCAAGCGAATGGTTTCCGTCACCCATAGCATACAGCAGCACGTCCTCGCCTGTCAGACCATAACGGTCGTTGAAATCCGCCTTGTCAGCAAGAGCATCCAGTGCAGCGAATACCGCTTTTGCATCCTCGCCGCTTACAAGATAGCCTGCAAGGTGTCCGCCATTCTGCATCAGCTCGAAATCATACACCTTTGTAAGAGTATCAAGACGTGCTTCGAGCGGCTCGATCACAGTCTTTTTCACATCGTCGATAAGTATCATGATATGCGGAAGCTCCAGTGCTGCATCGCGGCGTATCTTCACTCTCGGAGGAATACGGGAAGCAACGGTAGCCTCCGTTGCACGCACCTGTGATGTGCTGCCCTTGTTGTAATCATACTGCTCAAGGTCGATCGCTCCAACAAGACCCGTGCGCACCTTTCCGTCTGCCTGTGTGCGGACAGTGAGGATGAGCGAATCCTTGTATTCGTTGAAAAGTCCGTCTGCAAGATACTTTTCCATTGTTGAGTTGATGTCAGCAATGCGCTGCGGTGCGTTCTCCGCTTCAAGGTAGACCTCGGGCAGGATGAGCTTCAGTGCAGAGGGCGAATCACCTGCTATCTGCGCGGTCTTTTCCCAGTACTGCGGCTCACTCGTGTACTGGTCACAGGCTACCACCGCCCACTTTGTCATATCCTCTGCGCCAAGCTTCGGAAGCAGTATATCCGCTGATGTAAATGCTGTCATATCGTCAATTCCTTTCTTGATGTGATTTCCGAAATTCAATACTAATATTGTAGCATAAAATACAGGATTAGGCAATAGCTTTTTGATCTCTCCGCATACAAAATATGACCCGAAGATCTCTCTTCGGGTCATAAACTTAATTATTCCTTGATAGTCAGCATCTCCTTGATGAGTGCCTGTACTCTGTCTGCGACAGCCTCGGGAGCAAGCTTCTCGCTGAAGCTCTTATCTCTTGCAGCGACCTCGATAACGCCATCCTTGAGGTTTCTCGGACTTACAACAAGTCTTATCGGGCAGCCGAGCAGGTCTGCATCGCTGAACATAACGCCTGCGCTTACATTGGAGCGATCGTCATAGATGACCTCAACACCGCGGCTCTGCAGCTCTGCATACAGCTTGTCTGCATTCTCCTTTACCTGTGCATCATCACTGCGCACTGCGCAGATGTGTACCTGCCACGGAGCGATAGCCATAGGCCAGATGGGGCCGTAGTCGTCGTGGTGAGCCTCGCATACAGAAGCCGCGAGTCTGCCTACACCGATACCGTAACAGCCCATGATAGGTGTCTGAGCGTTGCCATCCTTGTCGAGATAGGTCATACCCATGGACTTTGAGTACTTTGTGCCAAGCTGGAAGATATTACCCACCTCGATGCCGCGAGAAATGCTTATCTCGTGCGCGCCGCACTCGGGACAGATACCGCCGTCGATTATCTTGGCGAGGTCGATATACTCTACCTCTCCGACATCACGGGAGATATCAAGACCTGTGTAGTGATACTCTTCCTTATTAGCGCCGCAAGAGAGGTTGTTGGTGTTCATCAGCGACTTATCATAAAGCACTGTGCAGCCGCCGTTTACATTAAGACCAACAGGGCCGATATATCCTGCATTGAGTCCACACTCCTCAGTGATGACAGCAGGATGCACATCATAACCGAGGTGGTTTGTGAGCTTTGTTTCATTGATGTCAAGGTCGCCACGGATGAAGATAACGATGTAATGGTCATCGGAGTTTCTCTGGTATACGACAGCCTTGCAGCTCTTATCTGTGGGAGTCTTGAGGAAATCGCATATCTCCTCGATGGTGTGGATGTTGGGGGTATATACCTCTGTAAGAGCTTCGGAAACATCGTCGCGCGTGTTCTCTATGATGCTTGCAGCAGCCTCCATGTTTGCACGGTAGCCGCACTTCTTGCATATCGCAATGCTGTCCTCGCCGATAGGTGTGAGCAGCATGAACTCATGCGAGATGCTGCCGCCCATCATTCCGCTGTCAGATGCAACGGAGATGACCTCGGGTATGCCTGCTCTTGCATAGATGCGCTCGTAAGCCTTATGGCAGCGGTAGTAGTATTCTTCGAGATCCTCCTGTGAGGTGTGGAAGGAATACGCATCCTTCATGGTAAACTCGCGCACGCGGATAAGACCGCCGCGCGGTCTTGCCTCATCGCGGAACTTTGTCTGGATCTGATAGATCATAAAGGGGTACTTGGTGTAGCTGTTTGCATACTCACGAACGAGATGCACAGCCGCCTCCTCATGGGTCATACCCAGTACCATCTGAGCCTTGTTGCGGTCAGAGAAGCGCAGCAGCTCGCTGCCGATGCTCTCATATCTGCCCGACTCCTGCCACATGGTCGCTGGCATAACAACGGGGAACATAACCTCCTGTCCATCTATAGCATCCATCTCCTCACGGATGATCTGCTCGATCTTGCGTGTTACCCTCTTAAGGGGCATATAGCTGGAGAAGATACCGTTTGCGACGTACTTCATATAGCCGCCTCTTACCATCAGCGCGTGGCTGTCGATGTTGCAATCGGAGGGGCGCTCCTTAAAGCGGTCGCCTACAAGCTTGTCAAGTTTCATAGTTTTTCTTCCTTTCAAAATAATAAAGCCCCGAGCCATTTTTGGCTCAGGGCGAACTGTAAAAGTCCGTGGTACCACCTGAAATTCGGATAATATCCGCACTCAAGACGCGATAACGCCTTTCCTCGATAACGGGAGGTCCGTCGCCGCTTACTATGCCAGAGCAATTCGGGGCGAAGCTCAAAGATGGGTTCAGCACTGCTTCAACAGCGGCTCGCACCAGACGCCGCCTCTCTGAAATATCCGCAGGGCTTACTGTTTCTTGTCACAGCTTTTTGTATTCGATCAGATATAGTATATCACGAATTTACAAGGTTGTCAAGCAGTAAGCATCCTTTAATTCTCAGAACAACGTTTTTTCATACCCGTTTAAAACAGTCACTTCATACCCCTCGTCTGCCGCATCCCTGAACACCTGAACAAGCTTGTTGATTTCTTTTTGCACATATTCGGAAGGCTCATCGGGGAAAAAGAAGCATACGGTCAGAGGCAGCTCAATATACCCCGTCAGCAGATCCCACAGCGCATCGGCATTGCAGCCGTACCACGCCGGAAAGTCAAGCTGCTGTTGCAGAACATGATGC
>SVMQ01000076.1 GCA_015067375.1 Oscillospiraceae bacterium
GATTCAACGTAGCCGCGATAACTGCTGTCGCCGAAACGCTCCTCATAGATAAGCTTTTTCACGGTATCGCCCTCGAAATATATCTCAGTGCGCTTTCTCAGGTCATGCGTCACCGAAAAACGCACCTCCCTGTCCCAGCTTGGGTCAAGCGGAGAAAGCCCGTAGTAGTAGCGCATCCTGTCGTCAAGGTCAATAAAATGCTCGCCGTCCCTGAAGTAGCTCTCCGCTGCTGACTTTGTCGGACTTTTTGCAGCGTCCGCGCGCTTTACCGCTCCGTTTACCGCCGTGTCAGGAGCAAGCCTTTTATACATCTGCTCACCGAAAATGCGCCTTATCGCATCATAATTTATACCGTGCTTTCCGCGCCAGTGATTGAGGGGATAATATATGTCTGTCTCATACACAAAACCGCGTTCAATGCAGCCTGTAAAGCCGTTGGCATAGCTTTTGTATTCGGGCGTGTCAAAAACTCCGCAGGCGGACAGCACACCCAACACCGAATATGCGTCGCCTGCCTTTAGTCCAAGCTGCTTTTCCGTTGTAATGAGCTTCAGCAGTGCTGTAGCCTTGTTCTGCGGACTTATCTCCTTAGCAAGTCCGAATATACGATTCAGCACCTCGATATCGCGGTCGCAGCAGCGTACCTCAGGCAGCTCGGCAAACAGCCGCAGATCATTCAGCACATAGCCTGCACAGCAGGTGTCCATGAAATTCTTTTCGGGCAGCAGACGTTGACGTGCGTACAGCGCCATATCAAGGCAGGTCTTATCGTTTTCAGTCGAAAGCTTCGCACCGCATACATCGCAGTAATAATAGCGTTCATAAACATAGCTCGCTGAACATTCATGCTTTGGCAGCGCTCTCGCCCATATCAGCGACGACAACGCTGTGCGATAGCGTATATCGCCGCTTGTGATGCTATACAGAAAGCCCTCGGCAGCGCGTTCCTGCGTGACGCGCTCCGCAGCCTGCTTTATCAGCAGTATCAGCTCGTCATGCGTTGCAGACGGCGAGTCGGTCATTACGCCCTTGTCCTGACAATACTGCTGCTCCGCCGTATTCAGCGGAGCATCGTATGCTCTTTTCAACAGCGACAGTGCCTTCTTATCTGTCATATTATCCCCTCTCTGCAGCACCTCAGTAAAATGCTGACATTCGCAAAACGGCTTCCGCACCATAACGGAAGCCGCCTGTTCTTTTTTGGAATGTGCCGAAATTATTCGGTGATAAACTGCTCGACCTCGGTGTACAGCGATACTGCCAGATCGGACAGGTGCTCACTGGATGCAGCAGACTGCTCCGCGGTAGCGGTAGTAGCGTGCATTCCCTCGTCGATACGGTTCATGCCGATGGTGATCTGCTCTACAGCAACATTCTGCTCGTTTGCAGCAGTTACGATGCTGTCCATGTAGCTTGCGACCTCATTGATATCAGCAGCGATGGTGCGCATAGCCTCACCCGCGTTGTCCGCGATAGAAGTACCCTGCTTAACAGCGTTGATGGTATCGTTGATAAGTCCTGCTGTCTGCTTAACTGCATCAGCGGACATGGTTGCAAGGTTGCCTACCTCAAGCGCAACAACAGAGAAGCCGCGTCCTGCCTCGCCTGCACGCGCTGCCTCGATAGAAGCGTTGAGCGCGAGGATGTTGGTCTGGAATGCGATGTTGTCGATGGTCTTGATGACAGCGCTGATAGCATCGGACTTCTCGCGGATGTTCTGGATAGCCGCAAGCAGCTCCTGCATCAGGTCTGCGCCCTTCTGGGCATTTGCATTTGCCTCGTTGGTTATCTCAAGCACCTGTGTGGATACCTGAGCAGTTGTATTAGCCTTTTCGGTGATGCCGCCGATGGTGGAAAGTATCTCGTCAACAGCCTCCGCCTCTCTTGTCGCGGTCTCGGACAGATGTCTGGAGCCGTCAGCAACCTGTGCAGCACCGTTCTTGAAGTCATCAACGCTCTCCTTGACAGCGCTGAAAGACTCATTGAGCGAATATGTGATCTCCTGAAGCGAGTTGCTCAGCGCAACGAAGTCGCCCTTATAGTTGATGGAGGACTTTGCGGTAAGGTTGCCGTCCGCAATGAGCGCCAGCACCTTTCCGATATCGGTGATGTACTTATTAAGCTCAGTCAGCGTTACACGCAACGAGTCTGTAAGTACCTTTGTTTCATCCTTGGGAGCTTTAAAATCGAACTCGGTGGTGATATCACCCTCTGACAGCTTCTGCAGTCTTGCTGCAGCCACTGTGATAGGCTTGGAGATCTTGTTTGCGACCCTGATTCCGATAAACGATGTCAGGATGATGACCATCAGCGAGAGCATAGTAGAAATGATCGTAGTGGAGATGAGCTGCTTTTGTACCTTGGAATAGTCAAGGCTTACGGCGATCGTCCAGCCGTCTGTCAGCTCGATGGGGCTGTAGGCTGCAAGGTATTCCTTGCCGCCTGTGCTGTAGCGCAGAACGCCATCCTGATTGGTCATCATGGAGTCAGCCAGTGTGGAGATACCCTTGTCAGCATTTCCCTTGTAGATATTCTCTGTCTGCACGAGAGTCATATCAGAGGAAGCAACAACAACGCCATACTTGTCAAGTACGACCACGGAATTGCCCTCGGAGATGCTGTCCAGACCCTCGGAAAGCTCACTTGGCTCAACGCCGCCCATGATAATGCCAGCGTAGCCGTCAAACTCCGACACATACTTGGTGGCGAAGATGATAGTTCTCTCTGCAGCTGCTGCAGTGTTGGACTGGCGGCGGACAAGCGGACTGGAGATAGCGTCAAGACCTGTCAGCGCGCGCTGGAAATACTCACGGTCAGCAACATTGGTCTCGGTCAGTGTGTTACCGTCAGTATCCGCAAGGTCAAGGAACTTGAACATCGTTGTGGTCGCAATGTTCGCAATGGCAGTCTTACGCGTACCTATAAGGATATTGGGGTTAACGACGTTCTCCATCTGAGGGTTTGAAGAAGCGGCAGCAAGCTGCTTGATGAACGCGTCACGCTTTGTTTCAAACGTCTGCTTGTAGGATGTAACCAGCGACTGTGCCTGCTCGGTATAGGACTGCTTGTTGGCAGATATACTGTTGATGATAGTATATGCCTGCAGGATGATTACCGACGCAATAACGCTTATGATACTAAGGCGAAGTATGCGGTACTTGATACGGGTGCTTCCCGGCTCCAGACGCACTTCGTCCGCCTTGTTTCTGGAAAATGTTTTCTTCATGAAAGCCACAAAGCCCTTGTCGCCCTTGTAAGGCTTTTGATGATGTGCTTTGATGCGCGGCTTTTTCACCTCGGGCTTGTCGGAAGCGCTTTTGACCTCGCCGGCATCCGTCTGTGCAGCAGGCTGTGCTGCCGACTTTTTCTTGAGCAGAGGTCTTACGGCAGGCTTCTCAGGCTTTTCCTTTACAGGCTTTTCGGGCTTCTCTTTCTTTTCCTTTGCAGGCTTTTCAGCCTTTTCCTTTACAGGCTTCTCTGCCTTTTCCTTTACAGGCTTTTCCTTCTTTTCCTTGACAGGCTTTTCAGCCTTTTCTTTCTTTTCCTTGGCAGGCTTTTCAGCCTTTTCTTTCTTTTCCTTGGCAGGCTTCTCTTTCTTTTCTTTATCAGCCTTTTTGTCAGCCTTGTCCGCGCTCTTGTCATCCTTTTTATCGTCAGATGCCTTTTCGGGCGCAGCTGTCTTATTCTCGGCAGCCTTTTCCTGCTTTTCCCCTGCAGGAGCAGACACCTCTGTGATAAGCTGGGCAGGCTCAGGCTTTTCCTCCTTGGCAGCAGATCTTTCCTGTGCAGGAGCAGACTTTATCGCTGTGGATGCACGAACAGGCTCGTCATCCATAGCGTATTTATCATCGTAGCCCGCTGAGCTTGCATATACTGCATCATGCTCGTCCCCCGGCAAATTGATATTTATACTCTTTTTCATGCAGGCATAGTCCTCCATTTATATATATTTTCTTATTTTATATAATAACAGTTTTCATCAATTATTTCAAGTAGCTTTGCGGATTTTTGGCTATTCTGCATAAATTTCTGTTTTGTATCTGTCTAATAAGCCTTATTGTTTTTCCAAATTTATCATCTTTGATATTATTATATCAAAATCACAGCCAAACAGCCTGTCACAAACGGCATATCCATGCCCTTTGTCGTACAGCAAAGCCCATCGTATTCGGAATATATTCAGCATATTTGCGACATAACGCTTGAACAAATAGCACAAAAATATGTTGAAATCTCCGCCTGTATGTGGTAGAATAAGGTTAACACAAACAGGAGGTGTCGCATGGACATTTGGAAGCTCGCCTGATGATTATTATTTCAGGAGGCGATATATTGTCAAAAAAGAAAAGAGAGCATATCCTGTTCGACAGGGACAGGGTGCCTAAACATTCGATACCGTTCACAAAACTCAACAGGCGCATCTCACCGCGCCGTGTGCCGCGCCGCGGCACGCTATTACATCTGAAGGAGAAAAACAACATGACAGCAAAAACACCGCCCATGGGCTGGAACAGCTGGGACTGCTACGGCCCTGCAGTAAACGAGGAAACAGTACGCGGCAACGCGGATTTTATGGCGAAGCACCTTAAACAGTACGGCTGGGAGTACATCGTAGTTGACATCCAGTGGAGCCAGCCTACCGCCACCAACCACGATTATCACCCCTTTACTGAGCTTTGCATGGATGAGTATTCGCGCCTTATCCCTGCAGAGAACCGTTTCCCCTCCTCAGCAGGTGGAAAGGGCTTCGCGCCGCTCGCGGAGTACGTTCACTCGCTGGGACTTAAATTCGGCATACATATCATGCGCGGTATCCCCCGTCAGGCTGTACATCAGAATACTCCCATCAAGGGCAGCGACAAGACCGCGCGCCAGATCGCAAAGACATCCTCCATCTGCCAGTGGAACACCGATATGTACGGCGTTGACCCCGAAAAGGACGGCGCACGCGAATACTACGACAGCCTGTTCGAGCTTTATGCTTCATGGGGCGTTGACTTCATCAAGATAGACGACATCTGCCGCGAGCTTCCTCACGAGGAGAGCGAGCTTGTCATGGTCAGCGAATCCATACGCTCCTGTGGCAGAGATATGGTGCTGAGCCTGTCCCCCGGACCTGCACTCCTGGAAAAGGCTGAGCTGTACAAGGAATGTGCGAATATGTGGCGCATCACCGATGATTTCTGGGACAAGTGGGAGCTGCTGTACAATATGTTTGACCGCGCGGAAAAGTGGTGCATCCATGCAGGTGCAGGACACTGGCCCGACTGTGATATGCTGCCCATCGGCGCGATACTTCAGGACTACAGCCCCGACATCCGCACAAAGTTCACCGAGGACGAACAGATCACCATGATGACGCTTTGGAGCATGATGCGCTCTCCGCTCATGATAGGCGGCGAGATGACGAAGTTCGACGAATTCACCATGGGTCTGCTGACAAACGCGGAGCTTATAGAGGTGCTGAATAATACACATTCCGCGCATCCGCTGTTCAGAAAGACGGTAGACGGCAACGAGCAGATAGCATGGTTCACCTCACACAACGACGGAAAGAGCTACTATGTCGCACTGTTCAACGCAGGCGAAGCGGAGTGCGATATCACCGCTGCACTTCCCTTTGCGGCTGATTTCACAGCAGTAGATGTATGGAGCGGCGCAGACCTCGGAAAGGCAACAGACAGCGTTTCTGCAAGCGTAAAGCCGCACGGCGCTGCGCTTATTAAGGTGGTAAGAGCATAATGGGATTTTTTGATATGATATTCCGCAGGAAGGACAAGCCTGTTACGATAACTGTCGAGGGCAGAAAGACCGACGTTACCAACAGATTCGGCATAATGGCAGAAAATCAGGATCGCCGTATTCCTGCTGAGCTTAACGCCGCAATGCGTATGCTGGACGAGGCATTCCAGAACGACGAGCAATTCCTCACGCTCTCGCTGGAAAAGGCGCTGTACGACGGTGTTTATTTCGTTCAGGGCGCACGTAATCCCGACAGGACGATAAGCGTTCAGGTCGGGATAGAAACTGACAACGGCACAAGGCTGGTGGAAAGAATAACAGACGAGGTCACCTGTGCAAAGATCATGATGCATTTTCTCGACACCGCGAGAGTGGATGACATAGACAGCTACACCCTCGTGAAGATGTGCAGCATCTGACAGGCGAAAGCTTCATATTAATGTAAAACAAAACCGTCACTGACAGCGTATGCACAGGCACAGAGAAATTCAAGAGGTGCTTTATGCTTACGCGAGTAAGATCTTCTGAAACGAAAGGAGCGTTATCATGGCGATCAAGGATAATCTGAAAAAGCTGCATTACAACTCACCCGTGGTGCTTACCTATGCTGCAATATGCGTTGTGATGCTGGCACTGGACTTTATAACCGCAGGATGGATGAACAAACATCTTCTGGTATGCTACGGACATCCCAGCCTGATCGATCCGCTGACCTATGTGCGCGGACTTCTGCACGTTGTTGGACACGCGGGATGGGATCACCTCTTCAACAATCTGATACTGCTGCTTCTTGTCGGCCCCACAGTTGAGGAGCGCTACGGCAGCAGCAACCTTGTGATAATGATCGTCTGCAACGCTGCCATCACCGCAGTCATCAACGGAGTGCTGTTCTCCACGGGCATCATCGGCGCAAGCGGCGTTGTATTCATGATGATAATCCTCAGCGCATTCACTAATATGCAGAAGGGTCGCATCCCGATAACGCTTATCCTCGTGTCGCTGCTGTACCTCGGCAGGGAGATCACCACTGCACTCGCAAGTCCCAACGACGGCATATCACAGATGGCGCACATCGTAGGCGGTGTTGTGGGTCTGCTGTTCGGTATCTACTACTACAAGATGAAATTTTCACGCAGAAGCTCATAAACAAAAGCAGCCTGAGAGAATAACTCTCGGGCTGCTGTTTTTATTCATCGCCTTTTGTGATGCTGTTGAAGAACTCCTGTGCGCGCTCGCCGCGCGTGGAGGTCTTTTTCTTCTGGTCGCGCTGTCTGCTCTCAAACTGGGACATGACCGCTTCGCTGTTGACTGTAAGCTGCACTTCCTCGCGCAATCCCGCATTTACCTCAAGATAATAAAACGGCGTATGCTCCGTATCAAGCAGCTCCGCATTGGGTGAGAAAACAAATCTGTAACGCACCGTGCGTATTCCTGTAACTATCGCTACGGTGTAGCCGCGAAGCCGCTCCTTTTTGCGTATCGGCGTGTATATCACCTCTGAGATATCGCTGTAATAGAATATCTCGCGCTGCGCTTTCGGGCCGATCACCTCGAACTCCGTTTCGCGCGCTGTATACTCGCAGCCCTGACCCGAGCCAAGCACCAGCCTTGCTATCAGCGCAACGACGAATGTACCGAGGCACACGAACAGCGCCGTCCACATAAGCTTTCCGACGATACCGCCGAAATCTATCAGGCACAGCACCAGCACCGCCAGCGCCAGTATCAGCGCGGACAGCGACACCGTGCCGCATATCTCCGCGGACTTGCTTGAGCAGGTGAAGCTTCCCCTGCGCTGAAGTATCTTCTTTTCGTTATCCATAGGCTGCCTCCCTAATCATCAAATCCGCGATATTGCTGCTGTTTCTCCTCCTCAAGCTGCCGCACACCACGCTGAACCATCATTGCCGCAACATCCTCGAAAGTTATACCGGACGGCTCGTCGGAATACTCCATTATACCGCTGTTTACGGCGAGAAAATAGAACGGTGTATCCTCAAAATCGGTCATCAGTTTCTTGTCGCTGTAGATGTAGCGATACTGCACCTCTCGCACGCCCGTTTCTATCGTCACAAGATAGCCGCGCTTTACCCCGTAAAGCGTCAGCGGCTCGCGGTGCACTGCATATACATCACTGTAGTAGAATATCTCCCTGCGCCGCGCGGGGCCCTCTACAACGAACTCCTTCTGCTCCGCCCTGTAGCTACACTCCCTGCCGATGGTCGCTATCGCAACGATGACACTTCTGACGATCAATCCGACAAGAAAAAACAACAGAAACAGCGACCATTTCGCCTCAAAAAGATCAGGATCCTCAAACGGCTTGTAAAGTCGGGTCATAATAAACCAATACGCTGTATTCACCGCGCAAAGTATGTCTGCCGTAAACACGAACACCCTTTCATACGGATGCGCGCACTTGAATGTTCCGCGGCGCAGTATCTTCTTCTCATCATCAAGCTCAAAACCTGTGGCATCACCGGACGACGCATTCGGCTTCACCAGTGAAACACGCGGCTTTTTCCGCAAATTGACCATAATGCTCCTCCGTTGCTCAGGAAATTCCGCTTATCTCGCGGTAAAGCTCCCGTGCGAAGCCGTCTGTCATTCCGCAGACGTAGTCCGTCACAAGCATAAGGCGGTGATAAGCCTGCTCTGCCTCGCTCTTTCCCTCGCACTCCATGCGGCATATCTTGACGTAATTCGGAGAGATGACAGATATCAGCTTGTCGTCCGTGATGCGCTGCTGCGGTGTATCGAAGCGAAGCGCTGCACCTGTCAGCTTATCCAGCAGGAAGCTCATCATCGTTTCCACAGACAGCTCTATCTTCAATATCTCCTTGGAAGTGAACGCATATCTGTATGCGATGTCGCTGAATGCATCGGCAAGCACTGCCGCTCTCGAACACGCAAGCAGCTCACGCTTCATCTCGCCGCGCATTATGAGATCGTAATTCTCTGTGAATGCATCCGCCGCCGAGTATATCAGCGTACCCTGCATACTTACTAACCAGTTCTGCACCGCATTCTCATCGGGGTCGGGCATAGCCTTTGACAGCGCCATTTCGTGGCAGTGACGAAGCCTTTCTGCCGCGGCTCTGAGCGTCGTAAGCTGTGCCTCGTCGCACTTCGATGTGTAGCGCTCGGACGACA
>SVMQ01000077.1 GCA_015067375.1 Oscillospiraceae bacterium
TTGAGCCTCGGCTCGCTGAAAACAAGGTAATTGAAGATAAGGCAGGTAGCGACTACGATAACGCCGACAGTGATTATGCCGCCGATGAAGCCCTCAACTGTCTTCTTAGGGCTGATGTTGGGGCAAAGCTTGTGCTTTCCGAGGAAAGTTCCGACAAAGTATGCTCCCGAATCACCGAACCATGCGCAAAAGAGAAGATAAAGGAAAAAGAACACTCCGAGCGCCCTGTCGTCTGAAGCAGCAGTGTATCTGAAAAGAATAACACAGCTAAGCGAAGCGGGTATGATAAACGCACCGGCGCCGCACATCGCAATATGCTCAAATTTAATGCGCTTATGCTTGGTAAGCATTATCGCACACAAAAGGAACATAAATGCAACAAAAACAGGCAGCCACAGCTTCGTAACTCCAAATATTATCATAAACGGAACGCCTGCAGCAAAAATGAGTGATGATATGGTCAGAAGCTTGAACTCCCTGCACTTGACAGCGCCGATAAGCTCCCATACGCCGACAGCACCAAAAAAGGCTGCTACGACCGAATACACCCAAATATTATCCAAAACTATGAAAGTAACTCCGATAACTATTCCGACAAAAGCGGAAATTATCCTTACAGCCATGATGTATCCTTCCTCTTAAACGCCGCCGTACCTGCGATCACGCGAGGAATAGACCTCAACAGCGTATTCAAGATCTTTTTTTGTGAAATCGGGCCAAAGAACATCCATAAACAGAAATTCAGCATAAGCAGCCTGCCATATCATAAAATTGGACAAGCGCTGCTCTCCGCTCGGTCGTATCACAAGATCAAGCGGCGGCATTTCCTTTGTGTAGAGGTTTTGCTCTATCATGTCCTCGGTGATATCGTCAGCAGATAAATTACCGTCAGCAGCGGCTCTCACAAGCTCTCCGACTGCCTTGACGATCTCGGCTCTGCCACCGTAATTCAGCGCGATAGCGGTTATGAACCCGTCGTTATTCTTGGAATCCTCCTGAATATTGATGAGCTCGTCACGTATATCCTCAGCAAAACGGCTGATATCACCGATTATAATTATACGAATGTTCTCCTTAGCAGCAGCGCGGATATCCTTGATATACTGCCGAAGCAGCTTCATGATACCCTCTACTTCATCGGCAGGACGGCGCCAGTTCTCGGTGGAAAAAGCATAGAATGTAGCGCACTTTATGCCAAGCTCGCGGCACCAGTTAATAGTCTTTTTAAAGACCGCCGCACCCTGCTTATGCCCCATATTCCGCGGCAGACCGCGCTTTTTAGCCCACCTGCCGTTGCCATCCATAATGATGCCGACGTGCTGCGGTACAGATATATTCTCCATCAGATGGACATGATCTCCTTGTCCTTAGCTGCACCGATCTTGTCTATCTCCTCGATATACTTATCGGTGATCTTCTGGATATTCTTCTCGCCGTCCTTCTGATCGTCCTCTGTTATCTCATTTGCCTTCTTCTTTGCCTTGAGCTTATCAAGCGCATCACGGCGAACATTGCGAACAGCGACCTTGCTATCTTCACAGGTCTTGCTTACCTGCTTGGACAGCTCCTTTCTGCGCTCCTCAGTGAGTTGGGGGAATACTATTCTCAGGCACTTACCGTCGTTTGTGGGGTTGATACCCAGATCGCTTGCCTGAATTGCCTTTTCGATAGACTTGAGGGAACTTGCATCGTAAGGAGTTACAACAAGTATCCTTGCCTCAGCAACAGCTATAGAAGCCATCTGATTTACAGGAGTGTCAGTGCCGTAGTACTCAACAGTGATCCTGTCAAGAACGCGGGGATCGGCTCTTCCCGCACGGATGGTATTAAGCTCGTTTTCAAGGGCGTTGATGCACTTGCCCATTCTTTCCTTGGTGTTATCGAGTAATTCTTTCATTGTGATCTCCATTCTGCCGAAAAGGCGATTATAGTAATAAATCAGGACTTATGCTTGGTAACGAGCGTACCAACAGGCTCACCCATTACCGCATCCAGAATATTGTCAGGACGGTTAAGGTCAAAGACGATTATCGGGATGTTATTCTCAGTACAGATAGCAGCAGCTGCGCTATCCATGACCTGTAATCTCTTTACAAGTATATCATGATGTGTGATGACGTCATACTTCTGCGCGTCAGGGAACTTCTTGGGATCCTTATCATAGATACCGTCTACCATCGTCGCCTTGAGGATGATGTCAGCGTTCAGCTCTGCGGCTCTGAGCGATGCAGCGCTGTCCGTCGAGAAGAACGGGTTACCGGTGCCACAGCCGAAGATGACTACCCTGCCCTTTTCAAGATGACGGATAGCCTTGCCAAGAATGAACGGCTCTGCAACCTGCTGCATAGTGATAGCAGTCTGAACGCGTACCACACAGCCGAGGTTTTCCAGCACATCGGCAACTGCAAGCGCATTCATAGTTGTCGCAAGCATACCGATGTGGTCAGCACGCGCTCTGTCCATACCATCGGACGAGCGACCGCGCCAGAAGTTGCCGCCGCCGACTACGATACCTATCTCACAGCCGACGTCAACGCACTTTTTGATGCTCTTACAAATATTTTCAATGGTGGGCAGGTCAAGACCAATGCCCTTATCTCCCGAGAGAGCCTCGCCGCTCAGCTTCAGGAGAACTCTTTTGTACTTTGGTTTAGCTTCACCCATAGTATTTACCTCCGATAGCAGTATTAATAGTCGAGAACCCTTATTCTGCCGAGGATATCAGCGCCGATAAGCTTTTCACAAGCTGCAACAGTATCCTTTTCGGACATAACAGGTGTAATGAAAGCAAGCTCGCCTGCGGGAGCATTCTTTCTGGAAAGAAACTCGACCTTACCAAACGCTGCAACTACTGCTTCCTTGGAAGCGCCCTTAACGCGTATGTAATCGGCACAAGTGAAGTCATCGAAGTCTCTTACAAAGCTCTGCTCGCTGTCTGTCCATGTAAGCGAACGGCTGGTCTTATCGTGCTTTACAGCGGAAACGATGTCAGATACTACTGCACTTGCTGTGGGTAGCTTACCTGCGCCCTTGCCATAGAAAACAACGTCGCCTGTTGCGTCGCCGCGAACGAGAATAGCATTGAACACATCGTTTACGCCTGCGAGCTGGCTGTCGTCCTTAACGAATGCGGGGAATACGCCGATAGAGATATCATTGCCCTCCTCGCGCTTTGCACAACCGATGAGCTTGATCTTGCAGCCACCGCTGTCAGCATACTCAACATCCTCGAGAGTTACCTTTGTGATACCCTCGGTATGTACGCTCTCGGGGTAAACGTGCTTGCCGTATGCGAGAGCTGCAAGGATGCAGATCTTGCGGCAGGTGTCGTGACCGTCAACGTCAGCCGAAGGATCACGCTCGGCATAACCGAGATCCTGTGCGATCTTGAGAGCCTCGTCGAAGCCCATGCCGTCGCGTATCATCTTGGTCAGGATGAAGTTAGTTGTACCGTTGAGGATACCTGCGATCTCGTCGATCTCGTTTGCTTCAAGACAGGTGTGGATAGGCTTGATTATCGGAATACCGCCGCCTACGCTTGCTTCAAAGAAGAAGTTTACGTTCTTCTCCTTTGCGATGGTGAGAAGCTCCGCACCCTTGGCGGCTACAAGCTCCTTGTTGGAGGTAACTACGCTCTTGCCTGCTTCGAGAGCCGACTTAACATAGGGATAG
The DNA here is from genome assembly GCA_015067375.1 of Oscillospiraceae bacterium. GTDB lineage: Bacteria > Bacillota > Clostridia > Oscillospirales > Ruminococcaceae > CAG-115. The sequence goes on from SVMQ01000077.1 coordinate 3,673, forward strand.
GAGAACTTGAGTCCGCCGATGACCTCAGCGATGACAGTGACCTCAGGGTCATTGAGGATGATATCGAAATCCTTAACGAACTTATCCTTGTAGGGGGAATCGTCAAAATCTCTCACATCGAGGATATACTTGATATCAAGCTCCTGTCCTGCTTTCTTTTCAAGGTTCTCCTTGTTCTTGAAGAACACCTCGACAGTACCCGAGCCTACTACACCGTAGCCCAGCACAGCTATCTTTGCCATTGAAAAAACATCCTTTCTATAAAAGCACTCCGCAAGCAAACAGCCCCGTCACGCCGTAAGCCGACGCTCTGTGCGGTCATAAGCCAAAAAACGCAGAATACTCCCTTGTTCTATTTATTATCTTTACTATTATAGCATAACGCGGCATATTTTGCAAGTAGTTTTTGCCACAGAAATCAAAAACTGTTACTCTGCAAGCACCGCTTCTATCTTTACCTTCTCCTCTGCCGTAAACTCTGTCTTGTATACAGCCTCGACGTTGTCTATTATCTGCTCGGGACGTGACGCGCCTATCAGCACCGTTGCAACAGCAGGGTTGCTCAGCACCCATGACAGTGCCATCTGCGAGAGCTTCTGACCTCTTGCCGCTGCAATGTCGTTCAATTTGTTAAGCTTTGCCACCATTGCATCATTGAGTTCGTTTACTATCCATGTCCTGCCCTTACCTATGCGCGAATCGGCAGGCACGCCGTTGAGGTAGCGGTCGGTCAGCAGACCCTGATACAGCGGCGAGAACACAGCAAGTCCGAAGCCCTGCTCAACTGCCAGCTTATCAAGTCCGTCGCGCTCTACCCAGCGGTTGAGCATGGAATAAGACGGCTGGTTTACGATGAACGGCGTACGAAGCTCCCTGAATATGGGAAGTATCTCAGCCATCTGTGCGCTGTTGTAGTTGGAAACGCCGACGTACAGCGCCTTGCCCTGTCTTACGATATGATCGAGCGCGAGCGCGGTCTCCTCGATGGGAGTTTCACCGGGGTCGGGGACGTGGTGGTAGAAGATATCGACATACTCAAGACCCATGCGCTTTAAGCTCTGGTCGAGCGAAGCGATCAGGTACTTGCGTGAGCCGTTCTTGTCGCCATAGGGGCCTGCCCACATATCATAGCCTGCCTTTGTGGAGATGCTCAGCTCGTCGCGGTAGGCTCTCATGCCGCGGTCGAGTATCTTGCCGAAGTTCTCCTCAGCCGAGCCGTTATAGGGGTTGCCGTAATTATTGGCAAGGTCGAAGTGAGTTATGCCGAGGTCGAACGCGGTATGCACCATGTTCTCCATGTTTGCGAAGCTGTCGAGATAGCCGAAGTTCTGCCATAATCCGAGGGACACAGCGGACAGCTTTAAGCCGCTCTTTCCGCAGCGGTTGTAGGACATTTTTTCGTAACGGTGTTCGTTTGGTGTGTACATGATCGTTTCCTCCTTTTTATAGCCAAAGCCAATTAATTACAGTATAGCATATTCCGCGCCGTTTTGCAATAGCAAAGCCGCTCCCGAAACGGGAACGGCTATGTTTTTTATTCAGCTATGAGGTCGTAGTATACGCCGTCGATATCTATACCGAGAAGCTGATCTAATTCTAATGTGCTACTATAATCACGCGTATACCAGTCCCAGTATTTGCTGGCATTAAATGTTCCACCTGTCTGCCAAATACAAGGCTCGTCGTTATGAAATCCTGAACCAAATCTAGGCAGTACAAGTTTCTCTCCATTTGCAAAAACCAGACTTAGCTCTTTATCAGTAACCTCTGCCATATACTCCTCAAAAGGAACGCCAAGCCTTCTTCGATAACCGCCGTCCGGACGCAGCTCCTGTACAAACACCCCATCAGCAACTTCAGCATATAACGCATAGGACAGCGGAGAGATATCAAGATATACAGGCGTCATATATTTACTGCTAACGCTATCTCCTGACACCTTATACCTACGTATTTCCATAGTTCCTGTTACGTCGATATTCGCCGTTCTGATACCTGTGCTTGTGGGATAGGTGAAAACTGCACCGAATGTGTCTTTATCCCAGACATCCTGACAAAATTCAGCGACCGAGTAGAAATATCGTTCATTTTCAGTGCGGTGAGCTTTGAGTTCCGTAGAGCCTGTACTCCAATTGTAAGCCATTCCGTTGTCGGCAAAGCTTTCAATCTTAAGGACGTGATTGATGCCATTGATATAATCCTTTGTAATACCAAAGCTTTCATCTTTACTTAACCACTCGCAGCCCACTTCGTCCAAAGCCTCATAATGAACTGCCGCATGAACGTGCCGTCCATCGCTGATCAGCTGCTCCACAGTCACCTTGACGTGTCCGTCGCTGTCCTCGAAAACGTTGGTCTGTATCTCGTTGATCAGGCTCTCATTGCCGCCGAAGATAGTGGTAAGATGCTGATACCCGAACGCCGCTGCAACTCCCACTGCGCCAATGACGAGCGATAGCGCCGCCGCTAACGGTACAACGATCGCCTTTCTGCCGCTCTTTTTAGCTCTCATTCTCTTTTCCGCCTCTCTTATCGCTCCGTCGAGGAGCTGTCTGTCGCTCCTGTCGGAAGTGATCCTGTCGAAAAAGCTGTTGTATTCCTGTTTCATGATTCGCCCTCCTTCGTGAGCATTTCCCTTAGCTTCTTTCTTGCGCGTGTCAGCCGAGTGCGCACTGCCGCCGATGTCGTATGCCGCAGCCGCGCTATCTCAATGACCGAATAGCCCTCATAATAGAACAGATATATCACAGCGCTGTCGTCTGGACTCAGCTGCCGCACATATTCAAGCAGACTTTGCTCGCTATCGCTTTCACAAGGAATATCGCAGCAAAGCTCTGTCCTGTGTTTGTGAGCAAACGAACGCAGAAGATCCTTGCACAGGTTTATCGTAACGCGTATGAGCCACGCCTTTACGTTATCCGTCGAATCGAAGCGCTCGGACGTGAGATACAGCCGCACAAACGACTCCTGCGTTATGTCGTCGGCGTCCTCGCGGTTCTTCGTCATGCTGTAAGCAAGACGGAATACCGTCGCCCTGTGCGTTTTTATGTACTCCTCAAACTGCTGCTCGGTCAATCGCCACACCTCCTTTGCCTGAAAGCCGCTTTCATAAGTAAGACGAAGCAGAGCGCGGAAATGTTTCATCCTGCGCTGTTTTTTCTGCAGAAAAATGCCCCCGATGTCGGGGGCAAATGTTCTGTTGCGGATCTAGATATTTACGGCTGTACAAAACATCCTACCGTACATATCAATAAGCAGAGCCTTGTTTCCTCTGAAGCAATATTTCTCCGAAATGATCTCCTTGCCGTCATATTCGAACGTAAATCTCTGACACTCACCAGATCTATTACGATAGCTGAAATACGAACGATGAGTATGATCTCCACCGAAAACAAACCCATTTTCGAGTATCAGAAAATCGCCGCTATAGCCTCTGACAGATCCTATATTTGAAAACGCACTTCCGTCATACGCACACAAATGATATTCTGCACCCTCATCGCCAAGCCAGTAGATCTTACCGTCATCAGAAATATTCAAAGATTTGCAATGGCTAACGAAAAACTTACTTTGGTCGTGCTCCCATAGCTTACACCCATTCTTATCCCAAACAACAAGACCCGCACTGCCAAGCGGAGCAGGAGAATCGACCTCGCCCCAACCGTTATTTCCGAAAATGCCTTCGTCAAAATACGCAACTACGATATGTTCGTCTGACGTTACAAAGCAACATTCGATCCCGTCACCCAGACAGAATCTGCTCTTGATCTCTCCGTCCTTACCAACAATAACTGCGTTTGGTTCGGCACATTCTTCGTTAAACTCACTGCACGCACCCACAAGTAAAATATCATCGCCTATCGGCTGAACAAAATGCAGATATGTATCAAAAACACCTAATTCATAAATGCTCTGGTCAGTTATCAACCCATTAGTCCAGTCTACAGAAAGCTTAACTGCCCTATATATTTCACTGCGATACAAAAAGTAAACGCACCCATCATGCCCTATTGATCTGCATACCATTTTACCAAGAGCTTTATGATCCAATAATTCGTTAAGCTCGATATGATTCTTCAGTTCAATTTTCAAATGTTAACACCTCTCACTCAAAAAATACGCCCTCACAAGCACTGGTGAGGGCGCATTATCATCACATCTCAGAAAGCTCCTGGAAGCACTGCTTCATAGCAGGATAGAGCTTGCGGTACATCTCGTATACCTTTTCGTACTGACGGGTGTTGTCCTCGACAGGCTCCTGCACCTTGTCAGCCTTGATGACTGCACGGCACGCCTCGGGCACGCTTGAGTAGATGCCTGCGCCGACAGCGGCAAGCAGGGCAACGCCGAGCGCGGGACCCTCAGTATTCTTAGTTGTCTTTACAGGACAAGCGTACAGGTCGGCAAGCATCTGACGCCACAGCGGAGATGTTCCGCCACCGCCGCAAGCCATCATGTCGCTAACATTGATATCCATCTCGCGCATCACCTCTACACAGTCGCGCAGCGAGTAAGAAACACCCTCCATAACAGCGCGGAGCATATCCTTTTTCTTGTGCATTGCGGACAGACCAAAGAACACACCTCTTGCATTAGGGTCAAGGTGAGGTGTTCTCTCGCCGTTAAGATAAGGCATATACAGCAGGCGGTTTGCGCCGATCGGAACGCTGTCAGCCTCCTTGTCCATGAGGTAGTAGGGGTCAACGCCCATTGCGAGTGCAGTCTCCATCTCTGCCCAAGCAAAGTTATCTCTGAACCACTTGAGCGAGTGACCTGCGGACTGGGTAACGCCCATAACGTGCCAGCAATTCGGCACTGCACAGCAGAAAGTGTGAACTCTGCCCTTCTTGTCGATAGCGATATCGGATGTATGCGCGAAAACTACGCCCGAAGTACCGATAGTTGTGAAAGCCTTGCCGTCCTCAACTACACCTGTACCGACAGCGGCAGCGGCGTTGTCGCCTGCACCGCCGACAACAGGTGTGCCCTCTTTAAGACCTGTAAGCTCAGCTACCTTCTTTGTGACAGTACCTGTGATCTCAGGGGACTCGTATACCTTTGCGAGCAGCGCCTTGTCGATGCCGAGCTTTGTCAGCACCTCGTCAGACCAGCAGCGGTTGGGGATATCCAGAAGCTGCATACCCGATGCGTCGGATACCTCTGTTGCGTACTCGCCTGTCAGCATAAATCTGATGTAATCCTTGGG
>SVMQ01000078.1 GCA_015067375.1 Oscillospiraceae bacterium
TCGCCGCGGTTTGAGTGGACTATAGACGCGGTGAGAGTTATGAACACAGTGCGCTTGGAGGAGATATCGTATTGCGGCAGAGAAGACGACAGTGCAGAGCTTTACTGCTGTCTGCGCGATGTGCGGTATCAGGTGAGGGCGCGGCTGGTGCGCGCACAGCGCATATCGGAATACGGCGGCATCCCCGAAGCCTACAGCATCGCACAGCGCTCATTGAAGCGCGGCGGCAGACGCATGACATACCTTGGCAAACGCGAATTCGGTTGTGATATAAAGCCCTGCGTTTTTGGCGAGGGCTTTTGTTGTTATCAGGGGACATCGCTGGATATGGGAATGATGTTCCATAGTATCATACAGCGCGGCGGAGAGCCATACGCAAGGATATTCCGCTGTCGCATGGAGGACGGTATCATACGCTTTCCGCCGCCCTCGGAATGTATCGTAACGCGCATCATTGAGGAAGACCTGTCGGATGCACTGGCTTGAACAGCTGTCGGAGTTTTACCGCGCGGATGACCTGCCGCTCTTTCACGATATGGTACACACCGAGATAGAGGTCAGTCTGTCCGCGGACGGGTATTTCATCGGCGCGCGGTACGAGCAGCTGCTTACGGTCATACCTGTAACGGAGCAGTCTGTGGGGCGCACCTGTGGTCTGTTTCCGCATCCGATTTGCGATATGCTGGGCTTTGTTGCGGCAGACTTTCACGAGGACACCGCCGCGGATATCCGTTACAGTCAGGGAAACGAGCTGTATCTCAGGCAGCTTTGCGAATGGTGCGCGACGGACTATGCGACAGAGGAGCTTCGCACGTTGTATAGGTACCTCTCGGAAGAGAAGCTGTTCAACGAGCTTATGGCTACAGATGTGCCGAGCCGTTTTGGGGCAGGGAAGCTTGGGAAAGCTATGGTGCGTTTCGTCGTCGGGGATGTCAGGCTTTGGGAGGATAAGTCGCTGCAGGCTCGTCACATTGCCTATATGCGCTCGCTTGGCTCGGAGAAAGACGTATGCTGTCTAAGCGGAGAGCATACCGCGGTCATACGACAGCATCCGCGGCATATCACGGGTGTGACGGGCGTGGCTAAGCTGATAAGCTCGGCTATGCTTCCGATAGGGCGCGAGCTGTCATTCAGGGCGCATGTGGTATTGCGGCGGTTGATAGAGCGGCACGGCATACATATCGGCAGCAAGGTGTTCATCGCATGGGATGAAGAGGGGCGCGGCGCACAGATGCAAGGCGCCGTGACGGTGCTGGTCTTGCATGAGGTATGCCGCGGGAGCTTTGCGGTGTCGCTTTTCGGAAGCACTGATGCAGAGCGCTACGCGAGATTCGCGGAGGAATATCCGGGCGGCGGCGACAGCGAGGACGCGCTTTGCGCACTGCACAGGCTGAACAGGCTCATGAGAGGGCTGGATTAGCGCGGCGCGGTATATTTTTATCATAACAGGAGATAACGATGGAGATCGGTGCAAGGATAGATTTTATGGGACTTATCAGCGTAAGCATGGCTAACCCGAACGGCGACCCTGTAAACGGCGGTATGCCGCGCACGGACAGCGACGGCTACGGTATCATAACGGATGTGTGCATCAAGCGCAAGCTGCGCGACAGGCTGGCGCAAAGCGGTGTTCCGATACTCATAACATCGCCGCGCTACGGAAATGACTGTGTTTCAGCGCGCCTCAGGGAGCTGCAGAAGCTGAGCGGCGAGGAGCTTATTCGGGAGGCGTGTACACGCTGGTATGATGTGCGGGCATTCGGGCAGATATTCTTTGGTGCGGGCAAAAAGAACACGCGAAGCGCCTGCGTTAATGGCGCGGTATCGCTTAGGCAGCTGTTCAGCGTTCATCCCGTGGAGCTGTTTTCCGTGCCGATAACGCGCTGCAATCAGGGAAGCGCAAGGGGCGGCGCAAACGATACTTTTGTAAAGCGCTCAGCGGTGCGCTATGGACTGTATGTGCTGAAAGGCTCGGTATGCACGGAGGTCGCGCGGAGAAACGGATTCTCGGAGGAGGACGCGCTGCTGCTGAAAGAGGCGCTGCGCGATATATTCACTGGGGACGCAAGCGCATCGCGACCTGCAGGCAGTATGGTCATGGAGCGGCTGTACTGGTGGCGGCACAACACGCGGTTGGGCGATGTTCCTGCGGCAAGGGTGTATGATACGGTGCAGCTTCGTCTGCGCGAGGGCTGCGAAAGACCGCTCGGCTTTTCCGACTATATAGTTGAGGAGAAGCCTCTCGACCGCCTTGTGCCTGAGATAATATGCTGAGGCGCAAAGCGTATGTGCGGAGGAATGACGATGCGCGTATTGCGCGGCGCTATGACATTCTCGGCGCGGTGCATGGACAGCAACGCGCGTATGCGTGCGGATAAAACGGGCGGATGATATCCGTCCCCTACGGTGCTTTGAGAAACGCGCCGCAAGGCGTACCTTAATTGTTCATTATTCGTTATTCAATACGGGCGGATGGTGTTTGCCCCTACGATATGGGGGTGCAAGGCGGTGCGTGGTGAACGGGGATGTTCGGACACGGCAGACCGTGTCCCTGCGGTATGCGCTGCAATGCGCCTGTAGGGGAGCTGACCTGCGCCCGTGGCGGTCGTTCGCGGCGCATATCGACACACCATCATGCAGCTTCGTAGGTTACAGGGCGGCGCGGGGGCAGAGCCTTGCGCGGAAATGTTGAGGAGCGGCACCTCAACGGCTCGTCCGTAATATGCCGATTCGCCTTCGGGCGCGTATTTGACGAAGTTGGATAAGGAAAAGCGGCGCGGAGGATATCCGCGCCGCGACCCTTTTACGGGGTTCGGACACAAAAAAACAGACGGCGGAAAGCCGTCTGAATTTCTGCAAATCTGATAACCGGAACGTTGTTGGAAGTCCAATGCGGGTCGGGTTATGAGGTGATATTACTCGCCTCTCTGCTTTGCGAAGCACTCGCTGCAATATACGGGTCTGTCCTCCTTGGGCTCGAAGGGAACCTTTGCAACGCCGCCGCACATAGCGCAAGTTGCATCATAGAATGTTCTTGCACCCTTGCCTGCGTTCTTTCTTGCATCGCGGCAAGCCTTGCATCTCTGGGGCTCGTTTACGAAGCCCTTCTCAGCGTAGAATTCCTGCTCACCTGCAGTGAATACGAAATCAGCGCCGCAGTCCTTGCACTTTAAAGTCTTGTCTGTGTACATAGCAATACCTCTTTAAAAGAATAAATTTTTGCCCTGGGTCGGATTTGCACCGACACCTTTGTTAAACAACGCTCTGGTGAATTAAGCTACCGGGTCATATATAAACGCATATCGTCGGTCTGCCGCACAGCGACCTGCGCTTCTGACATATCAGAAATCAGGGAAGTGCGCCCTCAGCTTTGCCCTCGCCCTCGCTACCGCGTTATCCACCACCTTGCGCTCGCTGCCTATCTTTTCGGCTATCTGCGCGTAGGTCATCCCGAGTATCACGCCGTCAAGACAGCGCCTTTCGAGCGGCGTCAGCAAAACGCCCATCTGCCTGTTCATCTCGGCGGTCTTTTCGCGGAGTATCACAAGCTCCTCGGGGGTGGGGTCGGGGGACTGCAGCGTTTCAAGCTCACTGTCGGATACGGTGTGCGCCGCTCTCCTTGCTGCCTTGTCAGCGGTGTTTTTCATGCGGTTGGATATGCATACCGACGCAAACGCCGCAAAGCTGCCGCGCTGCTGGTCAAAGCCCGCTATCGCGCCGAGAAGCGCGTCAAGCCCGTCGGAAACAAGCTCCTCATAATCCGCGGTACCTGCATATCTGCCTGCCATGGAGAACACCAGATCACTGTACCGTGAGATAAGCTCTGCGATCTTTTCGGCGCTGTCGGCTGAGATAAGGTCGCCTGCAAGCTGTTCATCTGACATTAAAGAATGATCTGACATACTCACCACAAAAACACTACCAAATGGTTTAATCCCTTAACTTTTGAATATAGTTCATTATATCACGGCGAACGATTTTTGTCAATAAAAAACAGTAAATTGCGAAAAAGACTTACGTTTTTCATGAAACAGCGATACCGCATTTATGCAAAAAAGCAATAAAAACACTGCGAATTAGCACACTTATTGAAACAAACACTTGAAAAATCCTGCAGAATATGTTATTATGTATAATGTATCACTATGGTCACACCTATACTTTAACATATACAGATTTATTCGGGAGGTCAATAATATGCGAGTTTTTCTGTCGCATTCGTCAGCCAATGCACAGCAGGCGAAGGATATCTGCGATATCGTCGAGCAGAGCGGTTACAAGTGCTTTCTTGCGCCGCGCGACATACGCTCGGGCTGCGAGTATGCGGAGGAGATAATCAACGGCATCGACAACTGTGACGTGATGCTGCTCCTGCTGTCCGAGGAGGCTAACAGCTCTCCGCACGTCCTGCGCGAGATAGAGCGCGCTGTCAGCAAGAAGATACCGATAATGGTGTACAAGCTGGAGCAGGTGCAGCTGAGCAAGTCTATGGAATACTTCCTCATGACGCACCAGTGGCTCAACGAAAAGTCCGACAAGGGCTATGAGGAGATAGTGCTCTCGCTCAATGAGCTTGAGGGTCGTGAAAGACCTGCCGAAAAGGCTGTGCAGAGCCTCGGCAGCGAAAGCAAGCAGAGCGCCCTGTCAAAGAAAAGGATAATATTGCTCGTGGCTGCAGCGCTGTGCTTTGTCGGAGGTCTGCTGTGCGCGTTGCTGCTTGGCGGCGACAAGCAGGAGGATACGCCGTCAGGCTCCTCCGCGGTGCAGAGCGCGACCTCAGAGGTGCAGCAGACCGCATCCACCACAGAGCAGGCTGCTTCTTCCGCGGAGCAGACCACTACCACCGCTCAGACCACTACCGCCTCTCAGACCACTACCACGGCGGAGACTACCACACAGTCCGAGAGCGCACCGCCTGCGGACGCGCCCGTGGTAACGGAGCAGAGCACCACAGCTGACAGCGCGACGGGCGGCGAGCCTGTCGAGGTGCAGCCTGCAGTCGGCACGGTCGAGATAGAGCTTGGCGACAGCATCACGCTCGGCAGATACAACGGCGAGGAGATAGAGTGGCGCGTCATCGCGTTGTCCGAGGACGGCACAAAGGCGACCGTAATATCTCAGGATATCCTCACCATGAAAGCATACGACGCGGCAGAGGGCGGCAAGTTCAACTGCGTGGACGGCGAGTATTACTGGAACGTAAAGGCTGTGGAGCTTGACGCTCAGCTTCAGCGCGACCTGCGCGGCGACAACCGCTGGGAGCAGTCCAACATCAGGACATGGCTCAACTCCTACAGGGAGAACGTTGTATACGGCGATCAGGCGCCCACCGCACAGGCTATGTCGGAGAACAAGAACGCCTACAACACCGAGGCAGGCTTCCTTAAAGGCTTCACGGATGATGAGCTGTCCGCGATAGCCGAAACACAGGTCGAGACCAACGGCACAGTGACTACGGACAGGGTGTACCTGCTGTCGTCGGACGAGCTGGAGCTGCTTGTCGAGGCGGATATCAGCATCGACGCGAAGCCTACAGACGCGGCTGTTGCACAGGATCAGTCCGCATGGTACTCGCTGTACAGCGCGGATTTCGGCGTTTCCGACCATTATTGGTGGCTGAGGGACGGCGCTGAGGATAATGCGTGTGAGGTCAAAGCAGTCGGAAACAGCTACACGGGCAACAAGGTGTTCAGCGATTCCGCGGGACTTGAGGGCTACGGCGTGCGCCCCGTGATGACCATCGACCTTACCTCGGAGTACATAGCAGGTCTGTTTTAAATAGACTTTTTTGAGCTACGCGACAGTTTAATGACAGGAGAAGAGCATGATTTTACAGGATCTTCATAAATATTCCCAGATAGTTATACAGGTACACGACAATCCCGACGCGGACGCGGTCGGCTCGGGCTATGCGCTGTATCGCTATTTCAGCTCGCTGGGCAAGGATGTGCGGCTGGTTTACGGCGGAAGATACGCGGTCAGCAAGAGCAACATGAAGCTGATGATATCCGAGCTGAATATTCCCATAGAATACATTACGGAGCTTGAGCCGCCCGAGCTGCTGCTGACAGTGGACTGTCAGTATGGCGAGGGCAACGTGCAGCGCTTTGAGGCGCAGAATGTCGCAATGATAGACCATCACAGCACGGGCAGGACATCGGGCGAAAATGCCGAGATACGCAGCCACCTTGTAAGCTGCGCTACCATCTGCTATGCGATGCTGAATGATGTCGGCTTTGACGTGAATGCGGATACGGATATCTCCACGGCGCTGTACTATGGTCTGTACATGGACAGCAATCAGCTTTCCGAGATAAACCACCCCCTCGACAGGGATATGATAGACTTTCTGCAGTATGACAAGATGCTCATAACGCGCCTTAAATATGCGAATTTCAGCATCTCGGAGCTTGAAACGGCAGGCATCGCGATAACGCACAACAACTACATCGAGAAGCACCGCACCGCCATCGTAAACTCTGAGCCGTGCGACCCGAATATCCTCGGCGTTATCGGAGATTTTGTCATTCAGGTGGACAGCATCGACGTATGCATAATCTACAACGAGTGCCCCGGCGGCTACAAGCTTTCTGTAAGAAGCTGCACGCCTGCTGTTGCGGCAAACGAGCTTGCGGCATTCATAACCGAGGGAATAGGCAACGGCGGCGGTCACTTCACCAAGGCAGGCGGCTTCATCAGCACACAGGCATTCGAGCAGGCGCATCCTGACATTCCGCTGGACAGATATTTCTTCGGCAGGATGGACGAGTATTACCACGGCTATGACATAGTAAACTACACTGACGAGCGCACCGACCTCGACCTGCTTCGCCGCTACCGCAAGCGCCCTGCTGTGTACGGCTATGTGCGGTCTACCGATATATTCTCCGAGGGTACGGAGTGCAAGGTCAGAACGCTTGAGGGCGATGTTTTCATCACCACGGCGGATGATATCTACCTCATGATAGGACTTCTCGGCGAGGTCTACCCCACGGAGAAAAAGGTGTTTGAAGCAAGATACCGCCCCACGGACAAGCCGTTTGTCAAGGAGTTTGAGTATCAGCCATCCATCATAAATCTTGCAGAGAGCCGCTCCAGCAGCCTTATCCCTTATGCAAAGCAGTGCATCTCGGATGTCGGCACTGAGATACTCGCAAGACCGCTGGAGCGCTTCACAAAGGTGTTCACGCGCTGGAACTACGAGGCTTATATGTCAGGCTCAAAGGGCGATATGCTGTGCTGTGCGGTGGATGACATCAAGGATGTCTACGTCGCAAGGCGAAGCGTGTTCGATATCATGTACGAAGAGGTGCTGTGATATTGACAACAGCATGAGAATGGTGTATAATATGACTTGTGTGAGCTTGCTCACATGAGCGACCGACAGGTCGCGGCTGCAAAGCAGCCAAGTCATATTTCAAGGATTTGAGTTCGTTCGGTTTTCCAAAGGAAAACGCCGACCCTCTGTCGGCGAGAATGAACATCGGAGCATAGCGACCTCATTATACCGCAGCCGTCCATATCTTTAATTTCGGTAACAATATAGTTAGAATATAACAATTTCTGAAAGGACAACAAAACGATGAAATACGATTTCAGCGCCATTGAAAGCAAATGGCAGAAGTACTGGGACGAGCACGGCACATTCCGTGCGACAGAGGACAGAACAAAGGAAAAGTTCTATGCGCTGGTAGAGTTCCCCTACCCCTCGGGTTCGGGTATGCACGTTGGCCACATCAAGGCTTATTCGGGTCTTGAGGTAGTCAGCCGCAAGCGCAGACTGCAGGGCTACAACGTACTTTTCCCCATCGGCTTTGACGCTTACGGTCTGCCCACAGAGAACACCGCCATCAAGACAGGCGTTCACCCCAGACAGGTAACTGACAACAACATCAAAAAGTTCACACAGCAGCTCAAGCGCGTCGGCTTCTCCTTTGACTGGGACAGAGTAGTTGACACCACCGAGGAGGACTACTACAAGTGGACGCAGTGGATATTCCTCAAGATGTTCGAGAACGGTCTTGTTTTCCGTGACAAGACTCTCGTAAACTACTGCCCCAGCTGCAAGGTAGTTCTCTCCAACGAGGACTCTCAGGGCGGCAAGTGCGATATCTGCCACAGCGATATCGTGCAGAAGGACAAGGAGGTATGGTACCTCCGCATCACAGAGTACGCTGACAAGCTGCTTCAGGGTCTGGATGAGGTAAACTACCTCCCCAACATCCGTCTGCAGCAGGAGAACTGGATAGGCAAATCCACAGGCGCGTTCGTGAACTTCTCCATCAAGGACAGGGACGAGCAGCTCAGGATATACACCACACGTCCCGACACACTGTACGGCGTGACTTTCATGGTTATCGCGCCCGAGCATCCCATCATCGAGAAGTACCGCGCTGAGATCGCTAACATCGACGCTCTCGACGCATACAAGGCAGAGTGCGCAAAGAAGTCCGAGTTCGAGCGTACACAGCTCGTAAAGGACAAGACAGGCGTTAAGATAGAGGGTCTGACAGCCATCAATCCCATCACCGAGAAGGAGATCCCGATCTACGTTGCGGACTATGTAATGATGGGCTACGGCACAGGCGCTATCATGGCTGTACCTGCTCACGACACACGCGACTACGACTTCGCAAAGAAGTTCGGCATCGACATAATCGAGGTCATCAAGGGCGGCGACATCTCCGTTGAGGCTTACACAGGCGACGGCGAGATGGTGAACTCCGACGTTCTCAACGGCATCACCAACAAGAAGGACGCTATCGAGAAGATGCTCGGCGTGCTTGCTGAAAAGGGCTGCGGCGAAAAGGGCGTGCAGTTCAAGATGAAGGACTGGGCATTCAACCGTCAGAGATACTGGGGCGAGCCCA
>SVMQ01000079.1 GCA_015067375.1 Oscillospiraceae bacterium
GGCCATTTGCCATGCTCATGCTGTCTTTGCGGTCAAGCAGGGTTGCCATGAAATATTCCAGGTTGAGCAGATACATTTCTCTCATGCGGCGCTCTGTTGCACTCTCTCCGTCGAGGTAGTCGGTGTGCGAGAGAGTTTCGTTGTAGGCGATGCGCACGAAGTCCTCTGCTTCGGCGGCGGTGGTCTTTAGGCGCATCAGTGCGGCGCGCTCGGGGACAGCGGTACTCCACGGGAAGCCGTCATAAAACAGCACATCCTCGCGGTGATACCACGGATAGCCGCCGAATATCTCATCCGCACATTCGCCCGAAAGAGCAACGGGGAAGCGTTTCTTTATCTCCCTGCAGAACAGATACAGCGAGCTGTCCACGTCTGCCATGCCCGGGAGGTCGCGCGCAAGTACCGCGTCGTCCAGCGCATCAGCGAGGGCAGGGGTATCCAGAATCACGTCGGTGTGCGAGGAGCCTATGAGTTCCACCATGCGGCGTATCCAAGGCGCGTCCTCGTCGGGCTGGAAGCTGCTTGCTTTGAAGTTGAGGTGATTGTCCTTGTAGTCTATCGACCATGTATGAAGCTGTTCGCCGCGCTTTGCGAATTCCTTTGCGGCGACAGCGGAGATGACGCTGCTGTCAAGACCGCCCGACAGGAAGCAGCACAGCGGCACATCGCTGACGAGCTGCCGCGTCACCGCGTCGGTGATAAGCTCGCGGACGTGCGCGGATGTGTCCTCAAAGCTCTCGGTGTGCGGTGCGGCTTTCAGCGACCAGTAGCGCTCAGTGGTCATTCCATCGATATCGAACCATGCGAGATGCGCGGGCGGAAGCTCGCTTATATCACGGAATACACCGCCGCCAACGCGCTTTGCAGGGCCCAGCAGCATTATCTCCATCACGCCTTCGCGCGTGATGACGGGGCGGACGTCGGGGTGCATCAGCAGTGCTTTTATCTCGCTTGCGAATACCAGTCCCTCGTTCGTGAATGCGTAGAACAGCGGCTTTACACCTATCCTGTCGCGGCAGAGGAAGAGCCGCCGTTTCCTGCTGTCCCATACAGCAAACGCGAAGATGCCGTTGAACAGCTTTGCACAGTCCTCGCCGTATTCGATAAAGGCTTTCAGCACCACCTCGGTATCGGAATGTCCTTTGAACTCTGCGCCGCGTTTTATCAGCTCGCGGCGTATCTCCTCGGTGTTGTACAGCTCGCCGTTGTACACGAGAGTGTAGTGAGCCTCGCGCATGGGCTGAGTGCCGTTTTCGGGGTCTACCACCACCAGCCTGCGATGCACGAGATATGCATTGGCGTCGCTGTATTCACCGCCTGCGTCAGGGCCTCTCGGGGCAAGCACAGCGCTCATTCGCGCCATCACGTCAGCCTGCCGCCGCATATCCGTTGTGTAGCCTATCTGTCCTGCTATTCCGCACATAATATACTCCTTTCAAGGTCAGCCGCAGCAGGTTTATGCAGATGCCTGACTGCTTTGTTCACATATATTATATGCGCGAATATGCGAAGTGTTCTAGATACCGAGGAAAGAGCCTGCAAGCACGGCGATGATAAACAGCGGCGCGAGCCATTTTATGATGAACTGAAAGCTTCTGCAGCGCTTGAAGCTTCCGTCCTGCTCTATCTCGTCGGCTATGGGGGAGGTCTTTACTATCCAGCCGATGAACACGCAGGACAGTAGTGCGGCGACGGGGGTTATAAGCGAGTTTCCTGCATAGTCGAGGAAGTCCAGCAGGCTCATTCCGAGAGGTCTGAATCCGCTCCACACGCCGTATCCCAGTGAGGACGGGACGCCCAGCGCAAACAGCACTGCCGCCATTATCAGCACGGCATTCCTACGCTTTAAGCCGAAGTGCTGCACGAGGTTAGCGACATTTACCTCCATCATGGAGATAGCTGAGGACACAGCCGCCAGAAACACCAGTGAAAAGAACAGCATACCTACTATCTCACCGAGCGGCATCCGCGCGAATACGATGGGAAGCGTCTGAAACAGCAGCCCCGAGCCTGAGGTCAGGCTGCTTTTGTCAGCGCCGAATACCGCAAACACCGCGGGTATCACGATAAGTCCGCTGATGAATGCTATGCCGATGTCGAAAAACTCTATCTGCTTTACGGAGCGCTCAATACCGTCGCCCTTGCGCAGATAAGAGCCAAAGGTTATCATGATGCCGTTTGCGAGCGACAGGGAATAGAACATCTGTCCCGTAGCGGCAAGCACTGTTTTGAACGAGAATTTTGAGAAGTCGGGGCGGATGTAGTACACAACGCCCTGCCACGCGCCGTCGAGGGTCAGTGTGTACACGGCAACTATGACTGCAAGAACTATCAGTGCAGGCATCAGAAAGCGGTTAGCCTTTTCGATGCCGCCCTTTACTCCGCACAGCAGCACAGCAGCAGTCAGCGCGACAAACAGCGCCTGATACAGCAGCGGCTCTGCTGTCTGTGCGGTGTAGGCGGTGAAGTAGCCGTCCACTGCTGTGGTGATGCCGTTTCCTGTCAGGTACATCGCCGCGTATTTCATGACCCAGCCGCCTATGACGCAGTAGTAGGGGAGCGTTATCAGCGTTATTGCGGAGGAGAAGAAGCCGATGAAGCTTCCTCTTTTGTCCAGCTTTTTGTAGGCGTGTACGCAGGCTGCTCCTGTTTTTCTGCCGATAGCTATCTCCATAGCCATGACGGGAAATCCGAAGAGCATCGTCACCGCGATATAGACCAGCAGGAATATACCGCCGCCGTATTCTGCCGCGAGAAAGGGAAAGCGCCAAATATTGCCCAGTCCCACTGCCGAGCCTGCCGCAGACAGCACAAAGCCGATGCGGTCGGAAAATTCAGGTCTACTCATACAAAAGCTCCGATTTACACTGATTTCGCCGCGGATGCGCCGATGGATATAATATCCTCAATTATTGTGGATTTATTCGGTCGGCGGTCGAAAACAGATTTTTTTCGGGAAAATGTCAGAAAAACCGTCCGAAATATGTTATAATAACAAACGCCATCAGCGAAATCAAAGATTTCGATGGCTGGGTGTTTATTGAATGATACCCTGTCTGCTTCGCAGACAACGGCTGTCGCCGTTTCGCAGAGCGTTCGCTCTGCGGTTATGTTATAGTATTAGCAGGGTCAAAAATGACGGAAAGGTGTGGTGACATGGTCGCTGTATCAAAGGAGAGCATAGGCGCGCTGTTTGATGAGTATGCCGATATGGTGTACAGGATAGCGCTCAACATAGTACGCAATGCGGAGGAGGCGCAGGATGTCGTGATGGACACATTCGTTGCGCTGATGAAGCAGACGGAGTTTTCGGATGAGGGGCATATAAAGGCGTGGCTCATCCGCACGGCTGAGAACAAGGCTATAAATGTAGTCAGGAGCTGCCGCGTGCGGCGCAGCGTTCCGCTTGACGAGGTGCTGGAGAATACTCTTGCAGCCCCGCTGACAGAGGGCGAGAGCGAGGTGCTTGACATGGTGATGCGGCTGCCCGAAAAACTTCGCACGACGGTGTATATGTTCTACTATGAGGATATGAGCGCGGCGGAGATAGCAAAGGCTCTCGGCATAACCGAGGCGACTGTCTACAAACGGCTCGAGCGCGGACGAAAGACGCTAAAGACTGACATGGAGGGAGCGGCAATATGAATAAGCAGGAGTTCAAAAGCGCATACGACAAGATAACGCTCTCTGAGCAGTTCAAAGAGCGCGCACGGGCAAGGCTGACCGAGAATTTTGGCAAGGAGGAGCTTTTAACGGATGTCGAGGAGCAGGAGCTGAAAGCATTCACGCTGAATACTCCGAAGCGCTCGCGTGCAAAGACCGCGATAGCGGCAGGCTCTGCAGCGGCGGTGCTGGCACTGGGCGTATGGGGCGTTGGTGCGCTGCACAGCCGCAATGTTTCTCCTTTTGACGGGCAGACAGCGGACAGCGGAGCGGCGGCGCATACAGCAGAGGCTACCGAAGAGCCGTCCTACATCGTCACCGGTGAGGAAACGCAGGAGCAGAACTTCACTGAAACGCGCGAGCAGACCGAGGAAACGGAGCAGGTCATCGTCATCGACGAGGGCGGCAAGCTTGTGAGCAACACGATAACATTCCCTGCACACGAGCTTTGCAGGACGGAATACAACTCCGAGATACTGGACGTGCTGCCATTTAATGTGAGCATCGAGCTTCCCGAAAACTGGGAGATAGTGCTGCCCGATGATACTGAGGGCATGGCGGCAATGTCACCCATGTACATCATGGCGGACGGCAGACAGATAGCCACCATTGATTACAATACCTACGAGATATACCCCGAGGCTGTCGGTCAGCCAAACTACTACCGTATGGTCTACAATCAGCTGATGCTGGGAAGTATGGTGACATGGGACTGTGAGTACACACCCGTGGCGCAGACTGAAAGTTCGCAGAATGCCTGCTGTCAGATAATGTACCGTAATCGGACAACTGGCGAGACCTCTTATTCCGACGGAATACTAGCCTATAATGATGACCTGCAGTGCTATGTGCAGATCGCATTTGCCTATGATATCTCCGATATGTTGCAGCACTACATCGCGGAATCCATCATGCTTGAACAGGACGGTTACGCAACCGGTCGTCGCATAGCGGAAGGACTTACGGATATCGCGACGCTGTACACGGACTTCCTTCCTGTGGAATACGGCTTCACGGCGCATGAATACGACGGCGGTACGGTGCTGCTGTCCTGCTGGACGGACGAAAAGGCTCTCACACGCACGGCAGTGCATTATATCCGCGGCGGATGGTTACAGCACTATTCCATGCTGACGGAGGGGTCTTTTGAGGGCTATGCCTTTGAGGAAACGGACGAGGGTCTGACAATAAAGCTGCTGGGCGATATCAACGTGGATGTTCCGATAAAGGACGGTAAGCTGCTGAATGTGGCAGAATACGCGGGCGATTACCTCGGCGACAGCACGCCGTTTGTTGTGACAACGGATGTAAGCGGCACTTCGGGCGAGGAAAGGCTTGGACTTATCGGCACGGCGATCGCCAATGTGCTGATAGACGAGTGGAACAGCGAGAGCAGCGCTGCTCCGCAGTTGTACGTCAGTGCGGAGGGTATTCAGTATGCGCCGTGCGTTGGTGCAAACAGCTGGAGCGCGCCCGACAACGCTGACTACGATGCGCCTGATGTAATGGAGTATTGGGAGAATGGTCTGATAACCGAGGTGCTTCCCTACGACGTGGATGAGCTGAAGCTGCTGCTTCCCGAGGGCGCAAGCATCGTAGAGGCATACTACAGCGACCGAAACGGCAGCCGCACGGCGCTCAGCTATGCGGCGGATATCGTAAAGCTGCCGCCGTGCGTGTATGAGAGCGCGGTAACGCTTGCGCTGAGCTGTCCCGAGGGCTTTGTGGAGTATCACCTGCTGCGCGAGGCAGACCCGACCCTCGTCGGTGAGAGCCTGCCCGAGCCGCCCGAGCTGTACATCATCGCAAACGGCGAGCCGTTCAAAACTGCTATGGGTTCATCTATGTGGACATACAACGGTCAGACGCTGTGCATCGACGCGGATGTTACAGAGCCGCCTGTTATCCCCGATTCGCAGTGGATAGGCGGAGTACAGGTGCAGCTCCCCGATGTGGAGGGTGCGGAGGTAGAGAGCGTTTCCACGAGCATGGACGAGTACGGCAGAGATGTGTACATCATCTGCTATCCCGACGGACGTATCGATTTCCCCGACGGTGCGCGGCAGGGAAATGTCTACACGATAACCGTGCGTTATCCGCAGGGCACCTGCACCTACAGCTTTGCAACGGAGGATGTTGATACCATGCCGCCCTCGCTCTATATACAGGAGGAGGGCGAGCAGGCGCGCAACCTTTATATGGCTGACTACACCTGGACTTATCTCAACAAGGGCGAGAGCGTGACGAATTCCGAGTTCGCCTGCGGCTACGAGGTAGACCCGATAACGGTGGGTGGCTTTGAGATCAATGACAGATATTACTTCAGCAAGTCGAAGAAGCTCCGTCTGCTGACAGTGGACGGCGGCGTGGTGACTGCCATCACCTGCCATTCCGAGGACGGCGCAACGCAGAAGAGTGTAGGAGTTGACGAGGAAGGCTATATCCTGTTTCCTGTAGAAACGATAGGCGACGCGTATACTGTTACAGTGGAGTATGAAAACGGTTTCTGCAATTATTACTTTTTCACGAAATAAGTATTCGGGGCGGTCAAAAGCTGCCCCGAAATTAGTTGTTCTGCCCTCTTGCATTATCGTTGTGTATTTGCTATAATAAAAACAGCTTACTCCAATTGCTCCGCAATTGCGCTGTTTTTATTGAACGGCTGAAAGTTCTGCTTCGCAGAATGCGGCTTCGCCGCCCGAATGCTGACGCATTCGCTTTCATGGTTTAGATAAAACAGCTTACTCCAATTGCTCCGCAATTGCGCTGTTTTTATTGAACGGCTGAAAGTTCTGCTTCGCAGAATGCGGCTTCGCCGCCCGAATGCCGGCGCATTCGCTTTCATGGTATAATTTAATTAATTATTAACGAGGTCAACATGAGCAATATCACTTACCAGTACATAAGAAAAAACAAGGACATCCAGACGTATATCAATTATGCTGACGCGGCGCTCAGTACCATCGGCTATACGGAGCATTCCAACGCGCACGTTGAGCGTGCGGCAGACACAGCCTATATGATACTCAGCACCCTAGGCTATGACGAGCGCACCTGTGAGCTTGCGCAGATAGCCGCGTATATGCATGATATCGGCAACGTGATAAACCGCGTAGACCATGCGCAGAGCGGCGCTGTTATGGCTTTCCGTCTGCTGGATAACCTCGGTATGCCCGCGGATGAGATATCGCTGATAGTATCCGCCATCGGCAATCATGACGAGCACACCGCAAGCCCTGTTACCCCTATCGCGGCAGCGCTTATCATCGCTGATAAGTCGGATGTGCGCCGCTCGCGTGTGCGCAGCAAGGATGGTGAGTTCATACCAAGCGATGAGAATCTCAGGGCGGATATCCATGACCGCGTGAATTATGCGGTAGAGCGCTCCAAGCTGTCCTTTTCCGAGGATAACACCGAGCTTATACTGGAGCTTGACCTTGACCTTAAAATATCGCCTGTCATGGAGTATTTTGAGATATTCCTCACAAGAATGAATCTCTGTCGCCGTGCGGCTGAAACTCTGGGAGTTACATTCGGACTTGTTATCAATAACTCGCGTATACTGTAATTAAAGCAGCTCGCAAGGCTGAAATTACTTTTGTTTGTGTTACGCTTGTTTCGGAATAATATCACAGATTCTTAATACATCACGACCCGTGAAGCAGTGCGCTTTGCGGGTCTGTTTGTGCGATTTTGCTTTTTTATACAAAAAAATCCATGAAATTTCGTGCAAAATATTACTTTACAAAAACGTATCTTTAACTTAAAATATTAGTATAGAATATTAAGTATATAGTGTACTTGAAAAAACTAAATTTAAGTGCTGAAAGGAATAAAGATATGGTTAAAAAAGCTGTGACGATGAGCGATATCGCAAAGGTAATGAACGTAAGTACCGTGACTGTATCCAAAGCGCTTGGCGACCGTGACGGCGTAAGCGACGACCTGCGCGAGCGCATAAAGCAGAAGGCTACCGAGATGGGCTACCGTATGCACACAGGCGGCAGAGGTATGCACGACGGGCTGAGCTACAATATCGGTATCGTGGTCGCGCATCACTTCATCAGCGACGCAAGCTCGTTCTACTGGGGCGTGTACCGTGATATAGTGGAGCTGCTGCAGTCACAGAATTATTACGGTATGCTCGAAGTCATCAACGACGGTGATGACAATGTATCTGAGATACCCAACTCCGTTCTTGATAAGAAAGTTGACGGACTTATCGTGCTGGGTCAGTTTTCGGATAATTATGTTGACAGGCTGCTTGCCTGCGGCATACCTACGGTGTTCCTTGATTTCTACGGCAGCCGCGAGGATGTTGATACTGTGCTTTCTGATAACTTCTACGGCGCATATATGCTGACCAGCTATCTTGTTGCGAACGGTCACAGAAAGATCGGATTCCTCGGCAGTGTAAGCTCCACTTCCAGCATACAGGATCGTTATCTCGGCTACTACAAGACGCTGCTTGAAAACAGGATACCGCTCCGTCAGGACTGGATAATCAGCGATCGTTCCAATGAGAGTGATATCTTCCCCGAGTTCACACTGCCTGCTGATATGCCAACCGCATTCGTGTGCAACTGCGACGAGTCCGCATACAAGCTGGTAAACCAGCTCAAGGCGCTTGGCTACAGCATTCCCGATGATATCTCGGTGGTAGGATATGATGATCATATTTATTCCACCATCAGCGTGCCGCGTATCACCACTATTGATGTAAACAGCCGCGTGATGTCCTCTGAGGCGGTGGATATAATCCTGCACAAGATCCGCGACGGCAGCTACAAGCGCGGCAGAACGCTTGTTACAGGCAGACTGGTGCGCAGAGAGAGCGTGAAAAATCTTAATAAGATATGAAAAGCAACAGCCGCCACGACATAATTCGGGCGGCTGTTTTTCTGTATTAAGTAAATCTCAGTGTGTCTAGCGTTTGCCATGTTCATGCAGAGCGAAAAAGATATCACAATACAATCGTGCAGCGACCTGCGAACGCGAGCGTTTTTTGCGAAGCAAAACGGATTGCCATAAGGGCAATCCGAGCCGAGCCGTTGCAATTTAAGAAGAGCGAAAAAGATATCACAATACAATCGTGCAGCGACCTGCGAACGTGAGCGTTTTTTGCGAAGCAAAAACGGATTGCCATAAGGGCAATTC
>SVMQ01000080.1 GCA_015067375.1 Oscillospiraceae bacterium
TTTCCGAGATACGCTCCAGCGCCTCATCCGACGGAATATAGCCCGAGGCTATCGGTATTGCCGCATCGAAATATGCACCATAGTCCTCCAGAAGCTGCCATGTGAAATAGCCGCCCGAGGACGCGCCCATCACAAACCGCTTTCCGATGTTTGCCGCATTATCGCACACTCTGTCATAGATAGCCTTTATCGGCTTAGAGTACACCTTGTCCCAGCCGCCCAGTATCCGACCATCGTCTGTGCGCGTTTCGTTTGCAAGCGGCACGATGATATAGGCTCCGCCCATCCTGCTCTGATATTCGGGCGAAGCGTACTGCTCCGCGCCGCAGCACATGATGCAGCCATCTCCCATCAGCGAATTGCTTGCGCCATGCAGCCACATAAGCACGGGGTATTTGCCATTTGGGTCTGCGCCGTGCTTTACAGGATCGTAAACGTAATATGTAATGTCGCCTGTTTCCTCACAGGCGTAGGTGTATTTATCGAAAAGTCCGAAGTATACCTTGCTTTTGTAGGTCGTCGAGTAGCTGATGAACTCGCCGTCCTTCATGTATTTCGCCCACTCGGGGATGACGGTCTTGTCCTGCTGCGTCTTTTTAAAATCGGGAAGCGCCATATTATCCTCCTTTATCTGCAACAAAGTCACTCTCAGGCTTCTGAAAGTGACTTTGATACTGTTTGATCAATCGCGCGGCGACTCGACTGTTTCTTCTTCAAGTCCTATGCCGTGCTCGCGGTATATCTGCTCCTGTATCTTTGCATGGTCACCCGTGCAGTACTCGGGAACATTGTCCTTGCGGTAATAGCCAAGCTCCGTATCCTTGCACTTGCTGGTGGCAAGCAGACCTGTCTGCGTGCAGTAATTTCTCTCCAGCGTGGAGGAATCGGGCGTGAAGTTCAGTATCTGCGATGTATCCTGTACATCCACCATAACTGTTTTCCAGATGCTTGCGATCGTCCTCCAGCCCGAAACGTTCTTTTCAAGGATAGGATCGTTGTTGTCACGGCCGACCCAGAGCGCACCGACATAATCGGGCGTGCAGGCAATGAACAACAGGTTGGAGTCATCGTTTGAGGTACCTGTCTTACCAACTACCTCGACATTTTCCAGCTTAGCGTTCTGACCTGTGCCATAGGGGTCTGTGATAACGGTCTTCATCATTCGGTTGGTTATCCATGCGGTATCGCTGCTGAGAGCCTGCGTGCCGTAGAAATCCTGCTCCAGAATGGTGTTGCCCTTGCTGTCAACGACCTTGCTGTACAGCATAGGCTCGTAATAATAGCCGCCGTTGCCGAATACCTGATATGCAGCACACATCTCGACAAGGTATGCACCCTGCGTAAGACCACCCAGCGCGATAGGCGAGTAGTCGATATCCGATTCTAACAGCGTAGACAGACCGAGATTCTGCGTCACCTGATTATAGCAGACCTGAGGAGTCAGCATCTGCGCAACTCTTACTGCAACGGTGTTCGTAGAATGACGCACTGCATACCACGCGGGATACAGCATACCGTCACCGACCTTTTCACCGAAGTTTTTGGGCCAGATTATGGGATTATCGGGATCAGCCCAGTTGGGAAGCTCGATACCGAGGTTGGGTATCATCGACGAATATGTGATAAGATTATTCTCGATGGCATTGGAATATACCGCGATAGGCTTCATGGTAGAGCCGGGCGCTCTTGTCGCCATAGTCGCGCGGTTGAATGCGCTGTCGCCCTCCTTTTCGCCCAGACCGCCTGCTACAGCAAGCACCGTACCTGAGTAGTCCATGATGACGAAAGCGGACTGCAGCAGCTGTTCCTTTGGCATCAGCGGATCGTAGAATTCAAGCACTGTATAAGGATCGCGGTACTTTTCCTCCAGCTTCTCCTGCATCGCCATATCCATATTCAGATATATCTTGTAGCCGCCGTTGTAGACCTCGTTTCTTGCAGAGGTGTAGCTGATGCCCTTTTCGTCGGCATAGTCATTGATGACCTGCTCGATGCCTGCGTCAACATACCAGTTCTGAGTTACCTCATAATCGCCGTTCCACTTGTATGCCTCGTACTCAAGGTCAGCGAATATCTCCTCCTCAAGAATGATCTCAGCGTCCTCATCACCGAGAGTCCTCTCATCGATATAGCCGAAATCATCGCCGTAAACAGGCTTTGCAAAACGCACCTTTACCTCGTTGTAGCGTGCGGACTCGTACTCCTGTGTGTTTATCAGACCCTGCTCGTACATACTCTTCAGCGCATAGACCTGACGCTCCTTGCAGTTTTCAAGGCTTGCATAGGGGTTGTAGCTGCCGGGGCTTCGTATCATGCCCGCAAGTATAGCAGCCTCCGCTATATCAAGGTCTGTGGCAGACTTTCCGAAATAATACTCAGACGCCGCGCCGACGCCGTATATCATACCGCCGAACCAGATTCGGTTGAGGTAGGATTCTATAATGTCGATCTTGGTATACTTTTCCTCGATGCTGAGCGCGCGGAATATCTCTCTGAGCTTACGCTCCCATGTGGTCTCATCGTCGCCCGTGATATTCTTGATGAGCTGCTGAGTGATGGTAGAACCACCCTGTCCTGCGCCAGCAAGGTTCAGCACGTCCGCGCCGAGCGCGTATACGGTACGCTTCCAGTCAACGCCCTTATGCTCGTAGAAACGCTTGTCCTCTACCGCGACTACCGCGTCGATAAGGCAGGGTGCCATCTCCTCGTAGTCCACCCATATACGGTTTTCGTCCGCGGCGAGCTGCTTTATAACGACCTCGTTTCCGTCCGCGTCATAAGCATATACGAAGCTGGTGTACTTCATCTCGACATCGCGGAGGTTTGCGTCATAGCTGTCGTCCGCAAAGTCCAGTACATACACCGTCAGCACCGTAACAACGATGCACATCATAACAACGATGACCAGCAGCATCGCGGAAAATGTCGTGCCGACGATGGTCAGGGCATGACCGATATTCTTCATCACCCTGCTCTTTTTCTTCTTGGATGAACGCTTTGGAGCGGTATCATCCTTGATCTTGATGTATTTTATTTTCTTCTTTTTATTGTCCATATTCACCATATCCTTGTGCATAGACGGTCATGTAATGACCTGCGCGAATGCATAATTTCACATTATACATTATTAGTATAGCACAAAACTGCGCGAATGTTAATACTTTTTTGAAAAAATAATGTGTTATTAAGATGAAAATCGGCTTTTTTAGGTCAAGTCGTCGGTATGCTCAGCCTTTCCGAAGAGCCGTCCCGTCAGTATCAGCCACGACAATGCCGCAATACCGAGTATCGGCACCGCTATGTTGATCGTTTTTGAAAGCGCCGCGGAATACCCGACAGCGTGCGTCAGCGCATTGTTTGCCGCATGAACAAGTATGCAGGGAAGAAGCTTGCCGCTGCGCTGCGCCAGTATCGCAAGAAAGAAGCCTAACACGAATGTATATGCAAACACCGATAAGTCCATGTGATACGCAGCAAATAATGCCGCGGATATAAGCGCCGACGCATTCTCGCCCAATACACGCGAAAGCTTTGACAGTGCCGCGCCGCGAAAAGCAAGCTCCTCGGCAAGCGGCGCGAGTATTATCGAATAGCCATAATACAAAAGCAGGTCGATGCTATCCTTTTCGGATGCCGACGAGCCGCCTTGCTCAGATGCAAGCAGCGCCCTTGACAGCATCGCGGCGATACACGCGATAAGAAGCGCTGCAAAAAATATCGCAAACGGCTCCAGTCGCGAGTAGCGCTTATTGCGCTCGGGAAGATGCACCCCTCCGCATATCAGCGTGAATGCCACAACATTCACGCCAAGCGAGCATAGAATGTTCATAAACAATCCGTAGCGGAAGCCCTCTCCGAGTCCGCTGATGAGCCAATAAAGCGCAAGACCGCCTGCCTGCGCCGCAGCAAATGCTGCAAAAACGCGGAGCACGGCGGATGTCCTTGCTGTATAAAGAGATGTACCGCTCATCCCAGCACACCTGCGATAAGCTTGTATATTCCTGTCGGGATAAGGCGGAATGTCAGCGTATCAGCCGCAAGCACCAGCATGATGATAACAGTAACACGGGTGAAGAATATTCCCCAGCGGCGTGAAGCAGGCACATCCCATACCTTTTCGACCCTGTAGCGGCGTATCTTGCGAAGCTTCCATATCGCCATGAGTATGCCTACGATAAGCAGCATGATTATGATAAACATATACACAAGGAATGCTCCCACCAGCGGGTCGGAAGTGTCGCCGTTGCCAAGCATATAGTCCTGCACAGGAGTCAGCGACATGAATAGCAGCATTATTCCCGAGATGCTGTTGAACATCGCGTGCATTATCGTTGTCACTACTATAGACTTTGTGGTGACCGCGATGTAGCCTAGGCAGATGCCAAGCGCAGTGGCATAGAAGAACTGCTGCAGATTCGCGTGCGTCAGTCCGAAAAGCAATGCCGATGCGAATATCGCAAAGCCGTTGCCATAAGGCTGCAGCGCTTTCATAACGATACCGCGGTACCAGAACTCCTCGAACAGCGGCGCGATAACTACCAGCTGCACGAACAGCACCAGCGCACAGGAAAGGTTTTCGGGCTGTAGCTCGTTCACTGTATTGAATGACTCGTTAAGGTCTGTTTCCTTGAAAAAGCTGCCGATGAAAATAGTGATGAGATTTGTGAATATCGCAAGTCCGTAAAAAGCAGGGAACATACCCATTGCGGCACTTGCGTAAACGGGCTTTTTATAGATATCTCGGCACAGACCCTTAGGGCGGAAGATGATAAGCGCGCCTGCTATCGGCACTACATACAGGAATACAAACGAAAGCACCGACTCAAGTATATATGCGGTCAGCATCTCCATCTCCGCGAAATAGGGTATCAGCAATGTGCTGATGATAGACGCGGCGATGCGTGATACAAACACGATTATCATCATCATGCCAATACACAGGCAGACGTGCTTGAAGTCCTGCATCTTCTCTTTGTTATCCGAAATACCTTCGGTCATGATAAGCTCTTCTGACATGGGCGCTCCTTTCGTCAGTCCTTGGATACAAGACGGTGATAGTCGGCTATCTCGCTGACCGTTTCCTCCAGCGTCTTGCCAAGGCAGTCAATGGTTATATCCGCGTACTCCTCATACAGGGCGCGGCGGCGGTCAAAGACCTGCGCTATCGTGTCGGTCTTGCGCATTGCTATTCCGCGGCTCCTGATGTTGTGCAGGCGCTTTTCCACCTCAGGCACGGGCAGCGAGAGATAGTATATCAGTCCATGCTCCTTTAAGTGCAGCATTGCAGTGCGCGAATATACGGCGCTTCCGCCTGTTGCGATAACACAGCCGCCCTGCTCATCGACCGAGCAGATAGCGCGCTCCTCCGCTATACAGAAAGCGTCAAGTCCCTCGCTGTCGATTATATCCTGCAAGAGCCGACCTGTATCATTCTGTATAACGATATCCGTATCGATAAAGCGATAGCCCATAGCCTTTGCAAGCAGCACTCCGATGGTGGATTTGCCGCAGGCAGGCATACCTATAAGTATGATGTTTTTCATGCTTTCTTTCCTTTGTTCTTTATCTGTTTTCAGAATAAGCCTTTTTTGAGATATATCGAGTCCTCCTCGGTTATCTTGCGGATGGCTTTGCATGGCACTCCTGCCGCGAAAACTCCGTCGGGGATATCCCGTGTAACTACACTTCCTGCGCCGATGACGCAGTTTTTTCCTATAGTAACGCCACCGCATACCGTTACGTTTGAAGCAAGCCAGCAGCCGTCGCCGATGGTGATAGGCGCGGCATATTCAAGGTCGTAGGCGGTGCCATCCTCCTTGAAGCGGAGCTTTCTTTCCTCTGATATAAGCGGATGTATAGGTGCTGCCAGCGTGCAGTTTGGCCCGAAGAAAACATCGTTTCCTATCGTGATGGGGCAGCAGTCAAGCACAGTAAAATTGAAGTTTGCAAAGCAATTCTCGCCAAACGTGGTATAGCAGCCGTAATCAAACTGTATCGGCCCTTGAACATAGGAGCCTTTGCCTAAATTCGGCAGTAACTCTTTCAGTATCTCGGCACGCTTTTTCTCCTCGTCCTCATAGGTGTCATTGTAGTCCTTGGAGAGCTTATGTGCAAGCGTGCGGCGCTTTGCAAGCTCCTTGTCCGAGGTATCGTATATCATGCCCGAGAGCATCTTTTCGGTTTCAGTCATATATCGCTCCATCAGTATGTTATCTTATCCAATTTCATTGTTGCAACTGCATTGAGGTCAGTGCCGCCTCTTACTCCTGCAAGGTACTCGTAGTAAGCCTGACAGCCTATCATAGCGGCATTGTCGCCGCACAGGTACAGCGGTGGCACATACAGCTTCATGCCGTTTTTGGCTGCCTTTTCCTCAAGTATCTCGCGCAGACCGCTGTTTGCGGCAACGCCGCCTGCAAGCGCTATCGTCTTATAGCCGTTATCCTTTGCCGCCTGAACGAATTTCGATGTCAGGATATCGCTGACGGTAAACTGAAAGCTTGCGGCAAGGCTGTTTATGTCAAGCTCCTCGCCCTTCTGCTTTGCGTTGTGGATAAGGTTTATCACCGCCGTTTTAAGTCCCGAAAAGCTGAAATCATACGGATTTGCGGTCTTGGGATGCGGCAGCTTGTATTTCAGCTTGTCGCCAAGCTTTGCCGCCTTGTCTATATGCACTCCACCCGGGTATGGGAAGCCCATGGCGCGCGCTGCCTTGTCAAAGGCCTCGCCTGCCGCGTCGTCCACTGTCCTGCCGACAGTTTCAAAGTCTGTGTAGCTGTTTACTTTAACGATATGGCTGTGTCCGCCCGACGCCACAAGGCACATATAAGGCGGCTCCAGCTCGGGATGCACAAGGTAATTCGCCGCGATATGACCGCGTATATGATGCACAGGGATAAGCGGCTTATCCAACGAGAAAGCCAGACCCTTTGCGAAATTAACGCCCACCAGCAGCGCACCGATAAGTCCAGGCGCGTAAGTAACAGCGATAGCGTCTATCTCCGCGGCGGTCTTTCCTGCCTTTTCGAGCGCCTCATTCACTACGCCAACGATGCTCTCGCAGTGGCGTCGGCTGGCTATCTCAGGCACTACTCCACCGTACAGCTTATGCTCCTCTATCTGTGTGGCAACGACCGAGCTTATTATCTCGCGTCCGTCACGGATGACCGCTGCAGCGGTCTCGTCGCAGGAGCTTTCTATTGCTAAAATATCCATTTTGTCTGTCCTTTTCTTTTGTTTATCAATGTATGATGCAGCGGACACGGCAAGCCATGTCCCTGCGATATTATTTTACATCAGGCTTGCGCGAGGTCAGAAATTCGATAGCCCTTTCGATAGAGCTGCGGACATGCTCCATATCCTCGTTGTGCAGCTTGCCTGCATTGCGGTAGTCAAAGCTGTTGCAGAACTGCTCAACATCGTCGTTAAGCTCCTTGATGTAGTTCTCGATAAGGCGGTCGGTAGCCTCGATGAAAGGCTTCTGCTCGTTTTTGGGAAGCTTTGTCGGAACGTGCGACATAAGCAGGTTGTAATGAGGAATACAGATGTATTTCTGGGAAGAATAAAGATTGCGGAACTTTGCATCCTCTCTGAACATGGTGAACACTGTTTCCAGCATATGCTCAACGCCCCAGTCCACCTTGCTGCACACAAAGCAGGTATTCTCCATCTCGCTGCACTTCTTTGCCTTAGCGCCCTTAGAGAAGAATATGCTCTTGTTCTCGAAAACATTTGCTCTGGCTGACTGCAGATATGTATTCAGCATAAGTCCCAGCGACAGGCGGTTGTTCTGCTTTAAAAGCGAGTTGAAATGCGTATGGCAGAAGCCAAGTCGGTTCGTTTCGATGCGCACATCAGGTTCCATCATGGCCGCGCCCATGATATACTCGGAGATATGCTCCTCCACCGTATTGCGCATGGCGCAGATAGGGCAACCCTCGCGCGGCTCGAACACTTCGTTTACGGGAATGGTAAGTATGCTTTCTCTCATAACAGCAGTCCTTTCGGTCAAATTAAAAAATTCGTGAAAATAATCTGAAATCGCGTTTGCGTTACTTGATTTTATATTTATATTGTATTATAATTAAGATAAATAATCAAGAGGTTTCACGAAAAAACATGGATCTTACTGTTAAAAATAGCGATTTCGACATTAAAAGGACTTTCCTGTGTGGTCAGTGCTTCCGCTGGACAGAGAATGAGGACGGCAGCTTTTCGGGAATAGTGAACGGACGTTATGCAACGCTCGTTCAGGGCGACGGCAGCGTTACGCTGTGCGGCATACGCGAGGAGGATATCCCGTTCTGGGAGCGATACTTTGATCTGTCCACCGACTATGCCGAGATAACAAGCAGGCTCTCCTCAGACAAAACGCTGGCGCTTGCCTGCAAAGGCTCACGCGGCATCCGAATACTGCGGCAGGAGCCGTTTGAAACGCTGATAAGCTTTATCATAAGCCAGAACAACAATATACCTCGCATCGCGGGTATAATAGGCAGGCTTTGCGAAAGCTTCGGAGAAAGGATAGACGGCGGCTGGTCGTTTCCGAGTGCAGAGCGGCTCAACGGCATCACTCCCGAAGAGCTTGCGCCGCTCCGTGCAGGCTTCCGCGCACGCTATATCTGCGACGCGGTAAGCAAGGTCAACAGTGGCGAGGTGGACTTTTCCGAAATAGACAGTCTGCCGCTTGAAGAAGCACGCGAAAAGCTCAAGCTTATCGTCGGCGTGGGAGATAAGGTCGCTGACT
>SVMQ01000081.1 GCA_015067375.1 Oscillospiraceae bacterium
GACAGCTCCTCAAGTGCCTCCTTGATCTGCTTTGTGAGATAGTCGTTTATCTCTGCCTTGTTTGTCTTTTCCGCGAGTACAGGAGCCGCCTTTGTCGGAATAGCCATCAGCCTTGAACGGAAATTCATAAGCATTGAATTCATGACAAGCTCGATCTCCTCGCTCTCGTGCAGCTTACCTGCTTTAAGATTAAGATCAAATTCCTCGTTCTGCCGCTTCGCACGCATAAGCAGCGCCTTCTCCTTGATGAGATCCACCGCGCTGTCTGCATTTCCCTCGCCATGCGTGATGAAACGAATGTAGTTCCTCACCGTCGGAATGAGATCATACAGCCCCTGTGAATACTCGGATATTATCTTATCATCACGAAGCTGTCGCACACGACGTTCTGTGACACATAACACCGAAGCCACCGCCTTGGAGCTATAAAGCACCTTCTTACCCATATACCCCTCCACCGAAAATTTGCCGCTGCCAAACGGAAACGGAAAAAAATTTTTCATATCTAGCCATATCGTGGGGCTCGGCGGACCCGCACCCCCTAAGGAACCGCCACAGTACCTTATGAAAGCCATTACTCGCTATTGTCATCACTGTCAAGATCATCGACGATCTCACCTGTATCGTCGTCCACTTCAAGTGTGAACTGACCTGTTATCTTCTGACGCATGAGATTGTACTTCTTTTCATCCAGCGCGAAACGCTTCTGCTCGTTCTCATGAGCCTTTATCGAATCCAACAGCCTTAGGATACGCCCATGCACACGGCTGAGCTGTGTTTCAAGCTTAGCGCGGCGCTCAAAGCCGCTGACCTTTATATAGGTCTCGCTGTGTCCGTTGGAGCTTTCAGAAGTAACGATCTTATCGATGTATGTAGACTCTATCACCTCGCCCTCATCCACGATATTCTCATACAGCTTAAGCTTCTCAGTGAGATCGAACTCCTTTGCATACAACAGCTGCAGCTCAAATGACAGCTTTTCGGCAGTAGTCATCCTATCGATCTCCTCCAGCTGCTGTTTCTGTTCCGCGGGGAGCTGGTCGAGATAGACCTTGCTGTAGGCCCCATGCGTCTGCGCGTTGGTGTTGCGGAGCGGCGCACCTGCTCCCACAGCATTCTTGTTTCCACTCTGACCGCCGCGCTTTTTCTTCTTGAGAGCGCCCATCCAGTCATCAGCCTTTTTCCACCTGTTTATAGTAGATACAGCGACACCGAACTGCGCAGCAAGCTCGCGGCTTGAAGCACCGCCCTTGGATCTGACATAGGCTTCTTTTGCCGCTTTTCTTGAAGAATTATCTGATTTTGTCATAATACAACTCCTTGATATTCGTTTGTTTTGAAAAAAGCCCTTTCTGCGCAGTTTTGGAAATCGCACATCACAATGTAATTTCCTCGCCGTTTACATGATCTGATGTTCCTTCTTGTTCCAAAAAGACGCCAAGTTTCCGCAGCGCTCGTTTGTGAATATTCTGTGCCTGCCTTATCGAATAACTTACGGTACAGGCGCATTTGATCCAGCCTAAACCCTCGATCGACCGAAGCTGAATAATATCAGCCTCGGTCTTATCCAGACGTTCCAGTGCGCGTCTGACCGATATTTTCAAGCTCATGAGCTGCGTAAGCCTGCTTTTCAGACGTTCCTGCTCCTCCACAACACACAACGGAATGAAGCCTGTTGCCGCTGATATATCCTCAAGCTGCCTGTTAGCAAGGTTTATGTGCTTATCTGCATCCCGATATTGTTCAAGTACAGACTTCACTTCGTTGTTGTTCATGTAGTGATCCCCTTTCACGCGGTGACCGCCGTTTCTTTATTTGCCGCCACCAGCACTTTGTTTTTGTGCTTTTTAGATCTTCTGTCCTCATTGAATATGCTGTCAAGATACTGCCTGTACTCCTCTATCAGCGCCTTGACCTTCTTGTTCGGTTCGCAGTTACGCAACCCGCGCACCTGCCGTATCTCACCATGCAGACCAAGCTCCATAGTATAGTAGGCTTCGTTTGGCTTATCGGCTCGTCTGATGAACATTATGTGGAGCGTTCCCTGCGCGTGACGCTTGCCGTAGCCGCCTACACAATGGTGCAGGTCTTTGCCCTCTGCCTCGATTTCCGCAAGTGTTTCGGGCTGACGTATCAGCAAACCGCCGCCTCTGTACTCAAGCGCTTTGCGCTCGGCATAACGCTCCTCAAATAACTTGTTCATTTCCTCGTTCTGCTTGTAACTTATCATCTCAGACAGTCGGGTATGTATCGCCTCAAAGTCGCGTGGCATGGATATCGCGGTATCGTGCAGGTCATAACCCAGCAAACGGCACTGGTCGAGATAGTCGGAATAATCCCGCGAACGCACCTCCTGCTCACTTAAATACCTTGCAAGGCGCGTTAACCGCAAACCTGTTATCCTACATAACTTATCAGCTGTGCCGCACTCGCTTTTGAAAACTCGCGATACAGCAATCAACTCTTCGGGCGTATATCGTGGGAACTTCTCACGCCAGTTCAGATAATCGTCATAGCAACCTTCATTTCCTTTAAGTGCCTTGAACTCCGTGCGGTTAAGGCCGAGCATTTTAAGCAGATCGTTGCTTTTCCAGTTGATATTAGGATGTGTACCTAGTGTTTTGCGCACACTCCAGTAATAACCGACATCGCGTTCCTCCACCAAATGATCATATCCTGTTTTCATGAGATATTCGACGTTCGGGTGCTTGCAATACAGCTGGAGATACTCCATCAGCAGAGTGCCGTTATATTGTTCAGCGCAAGAGTATTTCATACAGCTTTTCTTTACAGCTTCCATGTTTAGCACTGAATAAGAGTTGTCGAAATTGTATCCGTAACTCGCCGCGCAAAACACAGGCTCTCTGAATTCTGTCCTTATAGCCCATTCTTTACCGCGATATGAGCCATATCGGCAACAGCCGTCTTTGGCGAACACAAAGCGCTGGCGCTCTATCAGCGGTGCTTTCCCTGTATACTTGTGAAAGCACCGCACAAACAGCTCGTTTCCGCGAGTCAGCATAACGGCGTAGTTGTGGGCGAATCTGCCTTGCGACATCTTCTTGATAATATCATCAGGCACAGGTGGAAACTCTTTCAAAAGTTCTTCTTTTCGTTCCTTTTTCATCCCGCACCTCAAAATCCCAGAAGATCATCAAGCGATAGATCGATCTTCTTTGCCGCTGACTTCTGCACTGTCTGCTCGTTGCTGAAGCCATTATCGCCAAGATCTATTGTCATAGTGAAGCTGATCTTTGCACCCTTGAAATAAAAATCCGCGGCGCGCCTGTAAGTCTCCATATCCGACAGTGCCACTCCTGCTTTGTGCATTATAGCCTTAATGCAATCCGCAAAGGTAGCCGACGTCTCGACCACTGCCTGAGCAAACTCAGCGTTCTGCCTGCAGAAGCTGATGAGCGCATCTCTTACTGGTGCGCCGACTACTTTTCCGTATCTGTCAAAGCCCTTTTCGCTTACTGTGTATTCGGTGTTCAGTTTTTCTATTGCTTTTTCAATCATGTGTAAGGTCCTTTCTGCGCCCGTTCGATATCAGAACGGGTAATCGTCGTCTGTCTGTTCGTAATCGTCTTTGTTGTATTCCTTTGATGCACTCTGCTCCGATGGTGGAGCAGGAGTGCTGGGCGGCTCGTCCGGATAATATCCGCTGTCTGATGCCTGCTTAACCTTTTCCCCCGTGAAACTCAGACGATCCGCTACCACTTCATATACTTCGCGGTCAATGTTGTTCTTATCGGTGTAACGGCGCGTTGTCATCTCACCCTCGACCAGGATCATACGACCCTTGCCAAACCAGCGGCATACATAATCAGCCTGCTGTCGCCACGCGACCACTGTAAAGAAATCTGTCTGCCTTTTGCCGTCTTTATCGGCAAAGCGACGATCCACCGCTATGCGGAACGTGCAGACATTGACCCCAGTCGGAGTCGTCCGCAGTTCAAGGTCGTTAGTAATACGACCCATGAAAACACACTTGTTATACATCCGATACTGCCTCCTCGAGCGTTGCTAAGATCGTCTTAAGCGCCTCGGTAAGCTTCTTCTTATCATCATCCTCAAAGGATGCAAGAAGCTCCAACGCACCGTTGAATTCGTCCTGCAGATTTTTCAGATGGAACTTGAACAGCGCCTTCTGCTCCGTTGGTGCAGGCTTATGCGCATTCGATTGCAAAGCGGCATTTTCGGCTTTCAGCTTCTCAATCTCAGCAGCGTACTTTTCAGCTTCCTGCTTACGAGCTGTATCCACTGCTATGATACGCTCATCATCAGCTTTGGCTTTAGCTTCCTTCAATGCCTTGTTATACCGCTTTTCGCTGTCCTTATTTGCCTGTGTGCGTCCCTCCTCGCGTAAGCGCTCCATATCCTCCTCAGATATCTCGTTGGCTCCTTCCTCTTTCCGCTTTCTAAGCTTGGAGATCTCTTCCGTAAGAAAAGCATTCGTTTCTTTGGTCTCCTTAAGCTCTGCAAGCTCGTTCTTGAGATACTGCTTTTCCTTGCGGTGTTCTTCAATGAGAGCGGCTTTCTGCTTGCTGTAACGATCCTCGATGCTGTCCTTTTCTTGGCTTGCCGCTGCGAGAAGTCCTTTCAGCTCCTCAAGCTGTGTTTCCAAGGCAGCAACTTCGCTGTTATCGTTAAGGGTACGCACTTTATCACGCTCGTCCTCGATATCAAGTGTCAGTTGCTCGCATCTGCTGTTGAGGCGTGCTATTTCCTCTTTAAGCTCACGCACTGACATCTCCTCAGCCCTGCCGCTATCGATAAGCTCCTGCCTGTCCTCGTCATCAAGCGAGGTAAGCTCGACAAGCTTTGCTATTCCAAGATGCGAAACCTCGTCAAGCTGCTTTTCGCCATACTTATCAAGCACGCGCAGGAAGTTATAAGCCTGCCTCTGCTTTATGCCTACTCTGCTCTCGCAGTATTCGTTGAAGTCAGCGCAGCCGAGAGCGGTGTACAGCTTTTCGTCCTTCATCGTCTTTAGATCCTTAGCTATAGCGACAATGCTCTGCGCGGCGATCTGGGAGTTAACAAGTATACGGTGATGAAGCGTAGCCGCTTTGATCGTCACCTGATTGTCGTCAGTCGCTATCTCTGTCAGCGCCTGCGGCTCTGCATCGTCAGCAGGCTCAACAGCATTTTCAAGCGTTACTTGACTATCACCGTAATTTTCGGCTGAAAACTCCTGCTGAACTGCATCACACGCAGGTTCGGCGGTTTGCTCGACATTCAGATATGGGCAGTCTGTGCCATGATGCCAGCACTTAGAAATAAGCTCCTTTCCTTCATCGTCCTTGTTGTTGAATACTTTCCCACCCTCGGGAAGCATCGGGCACTTGATCATAGTTTCTGTCGCAGAAATCTTTTCGGTACCCTTATAGTGTTCGCAATGGTCGTTCATGTAACATTCCTCACTTTCAAATTTTTCAAAAATGATCTTTTGATCTGTTTCCGATACCGATAAACGGTACCCGTCTTTGATGCAAAGAGCTAGACCGTATACACACGGACAGCTGCACTTTGAGCAATGTTCAGCTGGAATAACTCGTCTGCTGTGCGTATGCTTTCTCAATTCGCTGGCGCTGAAGCTCTTTGCATACTTTTGAGCATTTGTAATATGTTCCACAGCACGTTCATACATTTCACGATTTCGCTTTTCTCTCCATGCCGCTGCATCAAACTTAACTGATTTGCTCAACGATATCCTCCTTACCCATATCCAAATCCGCCTGTAGCCTCTGACCTGCGCATAAGGCAGAACTTAGCGAACGGTCTGCCTGTTACCTCGTTTACACCGACGCGCCACTGGATTATTTCAAAACCCTTGTACATTCTTTCAACAAAAGCTTTGACCTCATCATTCCTTGCCGCTTCCTGCAATTGCTTCATACGGCGCTTGGAGATCTTGTTGTCATCCGTCACCATATCGGGATTTTTATCCGGGCGCAAAAGGTTACCCGAGGCTACCCAAGAGCGTTGGTGCTTTTCACAGTACGCCATGCTCTTGGTGAGATATCGCGCAAGCCCATACAGCCCGTCCTTCGCATCAGGCTTAAGGCGATCCGCGTTGGCATAACCGAGCTTCCATTGATTTTCGATAGCATCTCGATCTATAACACCGCCGTTGAGTACAAGGTGCCAGTGCAGCCTGTGACCTGATCGCCTATCCTCTTTTATCAGCAGATACTTAAGCTCAAGGTTCTGTTTGCCATACAATCGCCTTAGGCGACGAAGATAGTTTGTGACCTCTCGCTTAGCGTCCTCTGTCGTAAATTCATCGGCAAAGGTGAGCGTTACATGATAGTCACCTTTGCCAAAATTGTTGAATAACAGCCACCTGAAATACTGACGACTATATTCATCATTCATTTTTTTGACCTTAGGAGGAGAAGCACGTGCTTTTGTTCGCCTTGTACGTCTAACCGCTTCCTGTTCCTCCTCTGAATACTCATACCATGATACTTCCTTGTATCTGCAGTTTCTTGCTGTCAGAGATTTCTCTCTGATAAACGTATGCTTCAATTTTTCACTTCCCCGTCACCCACACCAAAAACGGCTGAGTTATTAATGCTCATTACAAGCTCCGAAAACGGCGCGACTACGCCGTTTTTGAAACTCTGACTATTGACATTTTTAAGGGAATGATATATAATATTTATGTAAGAGTATTTTTGCAAGCGATTGCAAAACCACATTCCCTTTCCCGCCCGCTTTGGGCGGGATTTTTTTATTCCTGTGCCACATTTTCAGCAGCCTTTCGTGCTGCTTCGCGCTCACGCCTGTTCTGATGATACCTACACCGACGTTCTCCGCTAAGCCATTCATAGCTATGCTTACATTCCTTGCAGTGGAGGATACATATCACTTCTTTATAAAACGGACACATCACTGCGCCGCTACCGACAGGTTGTTTACAGTGCTTGCAGATCTGTTCAGCCATTTCCCGCGCCACCTTTCGATATCAGTGCAGCAATGCGTACTCTGCCTTTCTCCTCTCGCAATCTGCTCCAGAATTGCCACGCCTCCTGCCCGTCCTCGTACAGTCTGAACCGTCCCTGTGCCAAGCACACCGCAAAGCGCTGTCCGTCATAAAGTATAGCACTGTCGCCGAAGCGCTCAAGCTGACGCCACTCGCCACTTGGAAGTTCTTCAAGCTCGATCTCCTCGCTGTCTATATCTTCATCGGGAACGTCTACACTATCTATGTACTCCGCTCTCAGATCTCCTGTGAAGCCGCTATCGGTGATACGTGCAATTGCTGTCTTGGCATCACATTCGCGCTTATACAGCCGTGTCGCGCTCGACAGGCTGCTGAACAGCGGAAAATCCGATATTCCCTTGAAGTACATCGGTTGCCCGTTCGCCTTGTTCGTCGCCCTTACTACCCACTTGCCGCTTATCATCATATTCATTAGCCTCCTCTCTCGGATTGTCAGAGGCGCTATCACCGATAATTACAGCGATCACTGCGACGATAAGCGCTATTATCGCTCTCGGAATGCACTCACCCATCGTCATTGTACCAGCCTTAACACCACCCTCAAGACCGTTAATATCGAGCATTGCAGCACTTGCCACTAAAAAACAAATAACGCTACGCATCATGATTTATCCCCCTTGTTTCTGTAATCGACGTATAAATAGCCTCTATAGTGCGCTGTAATGCAACCTCGTAAGTCATAGGTACTTTAGCACTTTTCAGCAGGTTTTCTGCCATTTGCTCTACGACCACAGCAGTTTCCGCCAGCAAGTCGAATACCTTGCCCTCCATTTTACATGATACCCCATTGGCATTTTCTCTAACCTCAATCATTCTTATGCCTCCTTGTCAGTACGACGCCCTCAGCTTCGTTCTCGACGCGTACAGTGTAACAGTCCTTGCCACGCCTGATCTCAACGATATGATCCTGCAAATCATGCGTTATGTAATCGAGCAGTCCGCCTGCGATTTCCACAACGCCCACGTTTTTTGTCGGGATGGACGGTATCTCGGGCTGCGGCTTGTCCGCTATCTTTTCGGTTATCTCCTGCAGCAGCTTCTCATTCTGCTCGGGTGTCTGTTCTTCGGTAAATGTCATTGCGCCCTCCTTGTAGTTGTTGATTATCCGACTGACTACGCTCTGCGACCTGCCCAGCTTGTCCGCGATATCTTTGTTTCGCATCCCCTCTAGGTAAAGACTGATGATATCCTGCTTTTCCTTATCAGCGAGTGCATTTGACAATCCCCGTTTTTTCAGGCATCTCGTTCTGGTCCGATGATGATTATCCGTAACGGGTGGTAATTCGTCCGTCTCACCGTTAATGATCGCGCGTATATCTGCAGGCTTGCACAAATTTATTTCAGCAAGTATACAAAGCTGCTTCTTTTTATTCTTGGCATCGCGGTACATGATGCGAATCTCCTCGGTTGTCATTCTGTCGTCCACTGTTCTTTCCTCCATTCGTTGATAATCTTCGACACTGTGCATTTAGAGCGCCCAAGCATGGCTGCAATCGACTTCTGTGAATGCCCTTTTCTGTACATATCTATAATCCATCGCCTTTCTTCGGACAGAACGTGATGGGATCCTTTGAGTGCTGCTTCTGTGCGTTCGATAAAGTTGCGCACCTTGCGCTCTGCTTCCCGCTCTTTCGCTGCGATTGCTTCCTTTGCAAAAGGATCATTGAGCCACTCGGCGCGGGTATCTATATGCATTAACTCC
>SVMQ01000082.1 GCA_015067375.1 Oscillospiraceae bacterium
CGGGATGCTCGGTCAGTATAACATCAAGCAGCTCCGCGTTGTCGTGATATGAGAAGCCTATCCTGCGCGCAAGCCCGTCGCGCTTCTTCTGCTGAACGAAATCAAACGCGCCGAGGCGCTTGCTCGTTTCATAGTTCTCCTTATTGAGGCAGTGCAGCAGGTAGTAGTCGAAGTAGCCTGCGCCTGTGCGCTCCAGCTGCTCGTCAAACATACGCTGCATATCGCCCTCCTCTTTCAGGAACATCGTAGGCAGCTTCGTCGCAACAAGGAAACTGTCGCGCGCGTGGCGGTCTATCAGCGCCTCCTTGAGCATACGCTCGCTCTTGCCGTCGTGATACATATACGCTGTATCAAAATAGGTGAAGCCCTGCTCGAGGAAGCTGTCAACCATGCCGAATATCTGCTCCCTGTCAAAGCTGGTCTGGTCGTTGCCGTCCAGCAGCGGTAATCGCATAAATCCGAATCCAAGCTTTTTCATCATCTTCCATCCTTTCGTAATTCGTCCAGTCTGTTCTTTATTGCCGTAAGCGCCATTGCAGGGTCGTCGATGTCCATGACCGCAAGCTCCATCGGGCAGAAGCCGTCGCCGCTGCGGTTGCGTATGCGCTCTGTCAGCTCGCCAAAGGAATAGCGCACGCCGCGCGAGGCAAGAAACTCCGCCGCCATGCGGCTCATAACAGCGCCGTATATCTCGGTCACACCCGCCATCACGAGAAGCATCGCCGCCGCCTTGCCTATCACCTTATCCGCTGCCGACGCCCCGCACAGGTCTGCACCCTGCTCTATCAGCGAGAGGACAGGCGCGACTCCGCGCTCTGTTCTTTTGTAAACAAGCTCGCCCCTGCATATTGCCACCGTACAGTCGCCCTGACCAAGCAGCTGCTTTGCCTTTTCGATATCGGTCATAGTAAACCTCCATTAACATACTATCTATATAATAGCGTATACAGGAAATTTATTCAAGCCCCCTTTTCGCTTTTTTTCTGCTTTTATCCCTGTTTTTTTATTTCCAGTTTTTTGCGACGGCGTTGTTAAGAAAGCGTTAAGAAATACCCGATTTCAACATTTCACGCAAACCTCGGATGTCCGCAAAACGTGACTGTTATCGCATTTGTCGGGTTTCTGGCGCAAATATTACTATTTGGAAATTTCTTGAAATATTTTCCAAAAAGTACTTGAATAATCATCCGGTTTATGGTAACATGAAAGTGCAAAAAATACATGGAGGTATTAAAATGACGAATCAGATCAAAGTATTAATCGGCAACGACACCGCGGACAGCGGAATGGCATGGGCAGGCGCTATGAAAGCGGCAGGAATGTACGCGATAACACGGCGCTGCGACGGAAACTCTGTACTTAACACCATCAGGTCGGAGGCTCCCGATGTCGCGGTGCTGGAGGAAAAGATGACCTTCTGCGATGCCATCGAGGTGATACGCCGCCTTAAGTCCGAAAAGAAGTATGTGCCGTCGGTCATCATCGTGTCCAACAACGTTACCCCTCAGCTGGAGCGCGAAGCGATGCTGGCAGGCGCATCCTGTGTCATGGCGCGGCCTGTTGACGCACATTATCTGACCACTAAAGTGTCACAGCTGTGCGGCTTTGAGAGCGAGCCTACCGCCGTCCCCGACGAGACCGACCTCGAATGTGCAGTGACCGAGATAATCCATCAGGTCGGCATCCCCGCGCACATCAAGGGCTACCATTATCTGCGCACAGCCATCATGCTGTCCGTAAACAACGACGACATGATAAACTGCATCACAAAGCTGCTGTATCCGACGGTCGCAAAGAGGTATCAGACCACCTCCTCGCGAGTGGAGCGCGCTATCCGCCATGCCATAGAGATAGCATGGGACCGCGGCGATATCGACGTGCTGACCAAGATATTCTCCTATACAGTACACACCACGCGCGGCAAGCCGACAAACTCCGAATTCATCGCGCTGATAGCAGACCACCTGCGCCTTAAATTCAAGCAGAAGAACACCGTGCCTGCGTACAGGTGACGATAAGCGCAGGACTAGCGGGCGGATGTTATCCTTCCCCTGAGATAGCGTCAACCCCACAATGAAAACATATTCCGCGGCAGGACAAGACATCCTGCCGTATTTTTTGTCTTAGAAACGCGGCGATGCACGGGCGGATGCCGCATGACGGCAGGCAATATCACGAGCGGATGATATCCACCCCTACAGTGGTGGCAGAGGAAGAGCGCGACGCAAATAATATTGAACGAAATAAAAGCCACCCATAATTGATAGAGCCACCCCAGCAGACAGAACGGTTTTGCGAAGCAAAATCCAATTCCCATTAGGGGAATTGGAAGTGGCGTCTGCGCCCGTGTCTGCGGAGCAGACACTGGTTGACTTTTTGTGTAAAATATGCTATCATAGTACCGATTTGATGAGCCTGCCCAAAGGTGGGGTCTTGAAATACGGAAAAGAGGTATATCGCATGAGAATGAGAAAGAAAAGGCATCTTGAGGACAGGCTTGCCGCTTGCAAGGATGTCATGATCTATATGCAGAATCAGAACGAACACGCAGACGACCCGCTGGATGAGGCGCTGTTCTTCGACAGCATGAAGGTATTCGGAAACAACAACCCCCTGCACCTTGAGATAGGCAGCGGTAAGGGCGCGTTCATACTGGAGCTTGCAAGGCGCAACCCCGATATAAACTACATAGCCATCGAAAAGACCCCCAACGTCATCGTGACGGGCGCCGAGAACCTTATGGAGAGCGGCATCAAAAACGTGCGCTTCTGCCTCGGTCAGGCGGAGTATCTGGAGCATCTGTTCCATCCGCATACCATAGACAGGCTGTACCTCAACTTCTCCTGCCCTTTCCCAAAGGAGAGCTACGCCAAGCACCGCCTCACCCACACGCGCTTCCTCACCATCTACAACAAGGTACTCAAAAGCGGCGCTGAGATACACCAGAAGACCGACAACAAGCGACTGTTCGAGTTTTCCATCGAGCATTTCTCCGCAAACGGCTTCGTGATGAAAAATGTATCGCTCGACCTGCATAACAGCGGCTTTGAGGGGAATATTATGACAGAGTACGAAACGCGTTTCACTGAAATGGGACTGCCCATCTACCGCATGGAGGCAGTCAACCCCTAAAAGGAGCGACCAATGAAAAAGCTGCACGGCACCTTCGCAAGCTCGTCAGGGCTTTGCGATGTGCATTATTATTTCTATATCCCCGAAAGCCCCAAGGCGGCTGTGATACTCTCCCACGGAATGTGCGAATACATCACGCGCTACACCGCCTTTGCACAGTACCTCTGCGACAACGATATCGCACTGTGCGGATGCGACCACCTCGGCCACGGAAGCTCTGTCGCTGACGATGATATGCTCGGATACTTCGGTGAAAAGGACGGGCATCTGCATCTGGTGCATGACCTGCACCGCATGAAGCTTATTGCAGAAAAGCGTCTGCCCGATATACCGCATTTCCTTGTCGCGCACAGCATGGGCAGCTTTACGGCAAGGATATACCTTTCAAAGTACACCGACCGTCTTAGCGGCGCTATACTCATGGGTACGGCAGGCCCCGTACCGTGGCTGGACGCGATACACGCCTACCTCGTCGCCGCCGCAAAGCACAACGGCGGAAAGTGGCGCTATGACTGGGGCATGGACTTCGCAATGGGAGTGTTCAACCTTCGCAATCAGAACCACCGCACGCGCTTTGACTGGCTGTCGCGCGACGACAGGAGCATCGACAGGTTCATAGCCGACCCGAAATGCAACTTCATCTTCACCGCCGCAGGCTGCCGCGACCTTATCGCGCTGCTCATCATGTGCAACACAAAGCAGGTGATAGCTTCAACGCGCACGGATGTTCCGCTGCTGTTCCTTTCGGGAGGAATGGATCCCGTCGGGGAATACGGCGCAGGTGTGCGGCGCGCCGCTGCGCTATACCGCAGGCACGGCTGTGACGCAACGCTCCGCATATACCGTGAGGCGCGGCACGAGCTGCTGTTTGAGCTTAACAAGGACGAGGTACGCTCGGATATCCTTAGCTTTCTCATCAATCGGATATGAACCTATCCCCGAGCTTTCGGGGATATCGTCGTTTTGTGCAGATATCTTGACAAAACAGACAGTTAGCCGTATAATATAAGAGTATTACCATCGCATTATAAATAAGATATACATAAAAAAGGGAGAAGATATTATGAAGATTACCGTAGCAGGCACAGGCTA
The DNA here is from genome assembly GCA_015067375.1 of Oscillospiraceae bacterium. Classification (GTDB taxonomy): domain Bacteria; phylum Bacillota; class Clostridia; order Oscillospirales; family Ruminococcaceae; genus CAG-115. The sequence goes on from SVMQ01000082.1 coordinate 4,225, forward strand.
TGTCGGTCTGTCCAACGCAGTGCTGCTGTCGCAGTCCAACCCTGTCACTACCGTGGATATCATCGCGGAAAAGGCAGCCATGATAAACGAGAGAAAGTCGCCTATCGCGGACGAGTACATCGAAAAGTACCTCGCTGAAAAGCCGCTTTCGCTCACCGCCACGACTGACGGCAAAGCCGCCTATACCGACGCTGACCTCATAATCATCGCCACCCCCACAAACTACGACGAGGTGAAGAATTACTTCGACACCTCCTCCGTCGAGAGCGTTATCGAGGAGATACTCTCCGTAAACGACCACGCCACTATCGTGATAAAATCCACCGTGCCCGTTGGCTATACCGTTTCTGTGCGCGAGCGCTACAGCTGCTCACGCATCATATTCTCGCCCGAATTTCTGCGCGAGGGTCAGGCGCTTTACGACAACCTCTACCCCTCCCGCATCATCGTGGGCGCACCGCATGAGGACGAGGACGCCTGCCGCAGGGCGAGAGAATTCGCTGCACTTCTGCAGCAGGGCGCGCTCAAAGAGGATATCACCGTGCTTTTCACCGACCCCACCGAGGCAGAGGCCGTGAAGCTCTTCTCCAACACCTACCTCGCGCTGAGAGTGGCTTATTTCAATGAGCTTGACACCTACTGCGAGATGAAGGGGCTGAATGCAAAGCAGATAATCGACGGCGTGGGTCTTGACCCGAGGATAGGCTCGCACTACAACAATCCCAGCTTCGGCTACGGCGGTTACTGCCTGCCTAAGGACACGAAGCAGCTGCTGGCGAATTTTGCCGATGTCCCCAACAACATCATCGCCGCGATAGTTTCCGCAAACAGGACGCGCAAGGATTATATCGCAGACCACATCGCACAGCAGAAGCCCAGCACGGTCGGCGTGTACAGGCTTACGATGAAATCCAACTCCGACAACTTCCGCCAGTCCTCGATACAGGGCATCATGAAGCGCCTGAGAGAGCAGGATATACGCGTGATCGTGTATGAGCCTACGCTGAAAAAGGGTCAGAGCTTCTTCGACTACGAGGTGTATGAGGATTTCGACCGCTTCAAGGCTGAATCCGACGTGATAATCGCCAACCGCCGCAGCGCAGAGCTTGCAGACGTTGACGACAAGGTATACACGCGCGACCTGTACAGCAGAGATTGATAATAGTTCCGCAGGGCGTAGCGATATGCCCTGCTTTTTAAAAAGCGAAAAAGGAGGTACCTTATGGACACCAATGATATATTCACGTCAGAATCCATCGTAGGTATGTTCTCGCTGGGAGTGGAGGACGATGTTCCTGTTGCTTTGTATCTGAGCGAGGAATTCTGCGGACTTATGGGCTTTGATCATACGCACTCGCCCAGAGAGCTGTATGCGGACTGGAAACAACGCCTGCGCCCTGAGGATCAGCATGCAGTTGCTGCAGCTATAGATGCAAGTGCGCAGGGTCTGAAAACTACTGTAAGATACACCTGGAAACATCCTGTGCTTGGCTGGATAGAGATAGACAGCTACGGTATACACAAGACCTGTGAGAACGGTTCGGTGCTGGTGCATGGCTATATCAGGGGCGTACCGCAGGATAATGATATCGTACCTGCTGACAGCGAGGTCGCTGTACTTAAGAGCATGATCACCGAGGCTATGATGGACACCCTCGCTATCTGCGGTGTTACCGACCTTACTAACAACACCGTGACGCTGATAAAGGATGAATTCAACATCGGCAAGGTGCTTGGCAGAAACTTCACCTACGATGCATGGCGCGATACTGTTTCCGCGCTCATTGCAAGGGAAGACTCCGAGCAGTTTGACGAGTCCACCTCGCGCAAGTCCCTCCTGCATTATTTTAACATATCCAAGGACGAGATGCACGAGGAATTCCGCTGTCTTGACCCCAAGACCCGTCAGTATCGCTGGATGAGATTGCGCTTCGTTCGCTTCAACAAAGAAATGACCTCCAGATGCAGGGAGTTCTTTTCGCTACGCGATATCACCGAGAATTACCACACCGAGTTCAAGGACGCACTTCGTCTTAAACTCATCAACGGTCTTACCCTGCCATACGAGGACATCGACCTTGTTAACCTGAAAACAGGCAAGTGGTACTCCTCGGGCACAGGCAACAAGTATGCCGAAAACTTCACCATGCGCGGCTTTTATGACGACGAGCTTGCGCGCTATGTATATATGTGCGACTGCACCGAAGAAGAGCGCGACAAGGTGATGGACAAATTCAGCGTGCGCCGCATGAGAGAGCGCTTTTCAGCAGGCGAGAAGATAATCGAAACAGAAATACGCCGCATGAACACCATAACACGCACGCATGAATGGGTGCGTGTGCAAGGCTACCTGTCCTCCACCGACGAGGACGGCGAGCCGTACATGGCTATCATCACCGTGCAGGCGATCAACGAGGAGAAAGAGCGTCAGATAAAAAACCAGAAAACGCTGGAGTTTGCGCTGCGTGCGGAGCAGCAGTACAGACAGGCTATCCTCTCAAACTCCATCGCCGTGTATACATACAACGTCACCACCGACACCCTCTACGACGAGGTGATGGAGCGCGACGGCACCGCGCCGCTCGTGCCGATGCTCGGAATGAGCTGCCCCTGCTCATTCAATGAGTTTATCAGGTGCAAGTCGGAATACTTCACCTCAAAGGAAGAGGCGGAGATGTTCCGAAAGACCTTCAACACCGAAACGATGCTGAAGATGTTCAACAACAACAAATTCTCCTTTGACGCGGAATACGAGTTCATGATGGATGGCAATAAGGGCATATTCCGAGAGGCGGTCATCCTCACAAAAGACCTGCATACGGATGATATATGGGGTCTGACCTACGTCAAGAACGTCACACTGGAGAGCGAGGAGAACAAGCGCATCGAGCAGACGCTTCGTGACGCGTTCTTCCAGGCACAGCGCGCCAACAGCGCAAAAACGCTGTTCATGTCGCAGATGAGCCATGACATCCGCACGCCGCTCAACTCCATCCTCGGTATGGCGGCGATAGCACAGGAGCATATCGACGACCGCGAGCGCGTCATAGACTGCATGAATAAGATAGAATACTCGGGCAGACATCTGCTGGAGCTTATCAACAACGTGCTCGACCTCAGCGCCATAGAAAGCGGAAAGACCACTCTCGCAAACGACGACTTCGACATGACCGCTTTCATCAGCGATGTGCTTGCAATGGTGAAGCCGCTTGCGGACAAGCGCGGACATACTCTCACCACCGATATAAAGCCGATGAACAAGCTGGTAAACGGCGACAGAACAAAGCTTCGTCAGCTGCTGACCAACGTACTCAGCAACGCCGTCAAGTACACCCCCGACGGCGGCAGGATAACCTTTACAGCGGAGGAGCTTGAGCCTGACCGCCACGACATCGCACGCTATATGTTCATCGTGGAGGACAACGGTATAGGTATGGCGCCCGATATCCAGTCAAGGGTGTTCGACCCGTTCGTTCGTGCAGATAATACGCGCGTGACCCGAGTGGAGGGTACAGGCCTTGGCATGGCGATAGCGCAGAACATCGCGCGCATGATGAACGGCGGAATAACCGTGCGAAGTGAGCTTGGAAAAGGCTCTGTATTCGAGGTTACCGTCTGCCTGAAGCGCGGCGAGGAACACATAGGCGCTGCTTTGGGCGAGATATCCATGGACGAGCCTGTAAAGGCGCGTATGTCCGACTACGACTTCGGCGGCAGGCGCATACTGCTTGCGGAGGATCTGGAGTTCAACGCGGAGATCGCGGCGGAATTCCTGTCAGAGGCTAACATCACGACCGAGATAGCCGAAAACGGCGCGGAGGCGGTACGCAAATTCGCGGAGTCTCCCGAGGGCTACTACAGCCTTATCTTCATGGATATACAGATGCCCGAACTGAACGGACATGAGGCGTCGCTCAGGATACGCGCCCTGCCGCGCCCCGACGCACAGACGATACCCATCGTTGCGATGACCGCAAACGCGTTCGTGGAGGACATCAACAAGGCAAAGGAAGCAGGCATGAACGGCCACATCGCAAAGCCGCTTGAGATAGCAAAGCTTATAGCGGAGCTGAAAAAGTGGTTCGGTGACAGAAAACGCAAATAAAATAAAGGGCGGCCTGAGGTCGCCCTTTCGATTGCAAAAATTACGGACACAGCAAGCTGTGTCCCTACATTACAAACCGCTTTGTTATGCGAACGTGCAGGGCATGGCTTGCCGTGTACGGATTCATAAATCATCCGATAGCATGAAGGGCGACCTGAGGTCGCCCTTAGATATTTACCGTTTTGTCTGACGCTGATATCAGCCATTTTCTCTGCCTGCCATAATAAAGCTGCTGAAAAGGTCGTTGTACTTCACGTTGCCGCTGGGTATCACAACGAAACCCGCACGCATCGAAACGGGGAACT
>SVMQ01000083.1 GCA_015067375.1 Oscillospiraceae bacterium
AGGTTGCTCGGTTTTCGTTGGCTCTGAGTGCGGCATAGTCTGCTCTGTCTTTTTGGGAATAGGCTCTGCGCCCTTATTTCTGAAACGCTCCACAAAATCCGCCGAGATATTGCGCTCGCTTGACAGCTTGCTGAATTTCACGCGGTAGCTGTTTCCGCTTATGCCTACTATCTCTCCCTCACCGAATGCAGGGTGGACTATCTTTTCTCCCACGTCCTTCTGCGGGACAGCTGCATCGCCGCATATCTCCCTTGCGAAGCGGTCTACGCTGCTTTGCAGCTCCTTTGATATTGCTCCAATGCGCCTATAATTCTCCTCACCTATCTCACGCAGGAAGCGTGACGGCAGCTTCTGCTTGCCGTTTGGTGTGAAACCCTCGCTGTCCATCAAAAACAGCCGCTGCTCCGCCCTTGTTATCGCAACATAGCACAGCCTGCGCTCCTCCTCAAGTCCGAGAAGTTTTCGCTCCTCCATCGACTTATAGGACGGGAATATACCCTCCGAAAGCCCCACAACAAACACATTCGGGAATTCAAGTCCCTTTGCGGCGTGTACCGTCATCAGCTTTACCCTGTCGCTTTCAGTCTCGTCGTCCTCTGCCTGCAAGGAGATATGGTTGATGAAGTCTTTCAGCGTTACCTCCTCGCCGTAGCCTTTCTCAAACTCCATAGCGATACGCTTGAATTCTGACAGGTTTTCAAAACGCTCCATGTCGCCCTGCTCTCTGATATATTTCTCATATCCGCTGTCCTCGCATATCATCGCAACTGCGTCAGAAAGCGACATCTCCGCAGCTTTCTCCCTTGCACTTTCTATAAGCGACACGAATTCCTCTGCGCCGCTGTTGCGGAATGCGGAATACAGCAGGTTTTCCTTTAAGGTCTGATACAGTGACTTTCCGCCCGCCTGCAACGCTACAAGCTGCTGCAGCCTTGTCCTGCCGAATTTCCTGCGCGGCTTGTTGATGATGCGTTTCAGCGAGATATCGTCATCAAATGCAATAAGGCGCAGATACGCAACTATATCCTGCACCTCCATACGCTGAAAGAATTTCACGCCGCCGATTATCTCATACGGAATGCCGTTTTCGGTGAATTTTTTCTCGATAACACGGGACAGAAAACCCGACCTGTAAAGCACCGCAAAATCCGAATAATCCGCACTGCTTGCCTTTCGGATATCCTGTATGCACTCGATTATCCTGTCAGCCTCCGCAAAGTCATTTGCGGAGTGATAATGCAGCACCTCCGCGCCGCTTGCGCTGTTTGTGAAAAGCTCCTTTTCAAGGCGCAGCTTGTTCTTTTCGATAAGGGTATTGGCACAGTTGAGTATCTGCGGTGTGGAGCGGTAATTCTGATTGAGGAAGACCGTATTTGTCGGCTGGTGCGTTTTGTCGAATTCAACCAGCAGCTTAACATCAGAGCCTCGCCACTCATAGATATTCTGGTCGGGGTCGCCTACTATCATCAGGTTTTTGTGCTGACCCGAAAGCAGGTCAACAAGCTGCATCTCGTTTTTGGAGCTGTCCTGAAACTCGTCTACCTGTATGTAATTCAGCCTGTCCTGCCACTTTGACAGCACCTCGGGACAGGTGGTAAGTATCTTCAGCGCAAAGAACATCAGGTCATCGAAATCAAGCGCGAATATCTGCTTCTGACGCTGCAGAAACTCCTCGATTATCGTATCGTCAAGGTCGGTTATCTCGGGGAGTATCTGACAGTTTTCGGTGCTGCACATCTTCGGCACATAGTCAAGGTGAGACTTCACATAGCCTATCTTGCCGATTATCTTCTCAAAGCTTGCATGGTCAAGCTTAAGCTCGTATTTCTGATAGATATCGCCTAGTATGGACTTCTGCTGTGAGGTGTCGATTATCTGAAACTCCTTGGGGTAAAACAGCTTTTCGATATCCTCGCGCAGCACTCTGACGCAAAAGCCGTGGTATGTGCATATCAGCGAGGTGCTGTATTCCTCCCCGATAAGCGAGCGTTTACGGCGCTTCATCTCGCCTGCGGCTTTGTTTGTGAATGTCACGCAAAGGATATTTGCAGGGTCGATGCCGTATTCCTTTACGAGATAAGCATAGCGGCTGACCAGCAGCTTCGTCTTGCCGCTGCCTGCGCCTGCGATAACGCGCAGATATCCCTCTGTTGCCGTGACGGCTTCAAGCTGCTTGTCGTTAAGTCCTGACAGGTACACGACATTCACCCCCCTTTTATCGGATATGCTCTCTCCATTTGTCGCCCCATATCTCTTTCATACGCATCTCATAATTTTTGTTAGTGGCATTCATGGCCTCGCGCCACTCGCGCTCCTGCTGTGTAGGAGGTCCGTACATCTGTCTGTGCTCTTTCGTGACCTCACTGGTTATATACAATGCCGATACGATAAGTCCGAGTATCATAGCTACCTCCTGTTTTTTACTCTATTGAATGTCAAAGTTGACTCTCTTTTCTCATAAGCTCCTCATCATGCCTCTTGATATAATGAAACGCATCCACGAATGACAGGAATAGCCTCGGCTGATCATGGTACTTTACCTCATTCAGTGACTTCACAAGATTGATATGTTGCAGCTTTATGGGAGATGTACTTGTATTGATGCGCCACTTCCCCACAGGCGTTTCAAGGCAGAAATACTGGCTTTCATAACTGAACGCATATCCCGCATCCCTGCAAAGCGGCTCTATTTCCTCAATTGTATCGTTATTGCGCTGTGTACTGGTAATAGGGATCGAAAGGTGAATATCCTGATTTGCGGACGGTTTACATTGACGGCATGGACGAAATCCTGCACGGGTCGCATCTCTGAATGTCGAAAAACCTTTCAACTCTGATACCCCTCGCAGCTTCGGACACCCACGGTGATGAAAGAATGAATATCCCTTTGCCGCCCAGAATACGAATCTCGGCTGAGTAAGCGTATAAATATCAGATATTTCCTGCTGTGAAAGAGATGGATCATTAAGCAATTCTTCACGATCCTTTGCCGCGACCCATTGACGATGCAGTGCCTTCGACATTTCACCTGTTGAGGATTGCGTGACCTCATTCAGCAGCTGCATTTGTCGGGCATAGGGTGATAATTGCCTGTGTCTGTCAGTAGCAGTAGGCTCACACGTCTTACAAGGGATCCTGTCAGTATTTATTACCGTGCTGTAATGCCTCGTACCCATAATGGTTTTAGCGTCAAGTACCAGCTCACAATCCCATCTATGGAATACATTTGATGTGGGAGTGTAAATATAAGTATATTGAGAATTATCTACAATTTTCCGATTCTTTTCCCTCAATTCAGCCTGATAATCATTCTTACAGCATTCGCAGATAAGATAATTCATTTTCCTAGCTGTTTTAAAGTTAGGATACCCCTTAACAGTCATATCAGAATGATCGTATTTATCACATTCAAGAATATGTATCATATTTGCTGATGGGTCATACTGATATCTCTGATCAGCATTGGCTCTGACCTGAACAGATGGCGCTTTCTCAGAAGGCACAAGCGGCTTCAGCATCAACTCCTGCGGATACGCAATATACCGAAGAAGCTCCTGCATAACACGGACATCGTTCACTGCACAGTTTTCCATTCGGGAGAGGGTATCTATTCCTCGCCCTTCAGCAATCTTATATGCGCTTCCATGAGAAAATGGCTGCCCCCGTAAAAACTCATACACATAATCACAAACCACCACATACCTGTGTTCATCGGTCTGTTTAAATATATTCCCTACCAACCTACGGAAAAGTTTTGCAGATTTTTCCCGCCACCAAAGTAAGATATCATCTTCATCCAGCCAGCGCAGAAAATCACTCAGAACTCCATAAGCATTTCTGGCATTAAGAAAACTGTCAGCATTAGCTCCCTTGTAAGATATATGTTTCCAATCATAAAAACTCTCATCGCGGGGACGGATCAACGAATTGAATCTGTCTAAAATATTCCATTGTTCATCAACTTTTACTGCCGCAAGTTGTGTCGGTGATTTGACTCTTTGCTCATTTGTATTCCATTCGATATCTGCAAGAACGAACATTTTCTGCACCCCCATACTACTATAACTATAGTTTACCATAATATATGGGCTATTTTCAGGACAATAAGTCATTTTATGACTTCAAACCTGCAAATCTCTCAAATCTCACTTACATATTATCACTCTGAAAGGAGCTGATGATATGTCACGAGCAAAGGAAAAGATAAACGTTATCCTTCATCCGCCTACAAACGAGAAGGACATAGCGGCAATTCAGGAGGCATTCGACGAGCTGTACGCGCACATCATTGAAAAGGAGCTTGCAAAACACGATCTTACTTACGAAGAAAAAGTCTACATCTTTGAAAAGGTCTGCGAGCAGCTTGCAGGCTGAAAACACAGGCAGGGAGAATTTCGTCTTCCCTGCCTGTTTATTTTTTGTTCTGTTCAATGTTCCGACAGCGAGTCGTAACTATCACAAAACCGCCTTTGACATTACATCAAAAGCGGCTTTGATCTTATATAGCTTCCAGCAACTTATCCTTATATCTCACAGCAAGATATATCGCATATCCTGCGGAAACTACGGTCAGGAATATCGTCACTATAATAAACATCTGCATATCAGCATACGCTACATTGAATGCGCTGGACGCATTCACCACGAAATGAGCAATTATGCAAGGGATAAGGCTCTTGCCCGTCTTGAATACCACCGTAAAACAGAAGCCTATCGCAACGGCATAAACTATCTGACACACAGTATCGAATACAGGCGCGCCGTTGAGCAGATTAACGATATGTCCTACTCCAAATGTCACAGACGAAACGACAATCGCGCTCTTGACATTTGACCTGCACATAGCTACAAACAGCAGACCTCTGAAAATAAGCTCCTCCACTATTCCGCTGATACCCTTTGCTGCCCCTGTAAGTACGCACTGACCTACTGACGGCTCAAAAGCTATGCCGTTCCAGAAATTTATCGAGCATATCGCAGCAAGCGGCACAAAAAACAGGAATGCCTTATAGCTGCCGCTGAATTTACACAGACCATACTGCTCCATAAAATCATTCTTTTTCATGAATACTATCAGCACCGCAGCCATAGCCACACTGAAGATCAACGTTATCAGAGAAGGCATTCCGATACTTTCGGAAATGCTGTCCGCAACGCTTACTCCTACAACATGAATTATTATCCACATCACTGCAAACCATATCTCGCTCTTTTCATAAAACTTTCTCATATTTCTCCGCCTTTCATTGCGCCTATCACGCCCATATATACATTTGTAAGGATGCTGACGAAGTAGCCCTCGTCATACTGCATTGAGTTATTTGCAAGCAGGCTCGCTATTCCATGCACCGTCAGAAATAACGACGCAAAAACTTCCCTGCTCTGCTGCTCTGTGATCTCCGCTTCCGCCTGAAGCACTGCAAAAACAGGAGCAAGCTCCTCGCTGCCGACAAGCTCCTCAAAACCGCTGTTAGCGTACTTATCTGTCTGAAACAGAAAACGGAACAGATGCTTTTCCTCTGCCGCAAATCTGATGTATCTCATACCTATCGCGAGCATAGGGTCATCCGTTTCGACATCTGCAGTCATGATATACTCGCTGTGCAGCTTATCAGCCTCGGAATATATCTCCGCTTTCAGCTCCTCAACCGTACTGAACTGGTACATTATCGGCTGTGTGGAACAATTCAGCTCCGCCGCTATCCTGCGGACATTTACAGCCTCTGCTCCGCTGCTGCGGACAAGCTCCAGACCTGCGGCAACTATCATTTCTCTTGTTATCTGCGACTTTGGGGGCATATCATCTCTCCTTAATAACACTTGTTATATAACAGTTGTTATTATAACACCAAACACTCGATTTGTCAATACCTTTTTCAAATTATTTTTCAGTTAAAGTGGCTTGCACGCTTGTTTTTTTGTATTGTCTTTTAAGTCAGTGTGTGATATAATAAACACAAAGCATTTTTGATAAATACACATACCCTTGCGGTAATGGTATATTGACTGGAGTACAACATGACAAAAAGGAAAAAAGCACTTATGATCACATCGATAATTCTCGGTGTGCTGATACTACTGATGGCAGGAATATTCATAAATCACAAAATACGGCTCAACAGCGAAAAAGAACTCCTCGCGCCGCTTGGCAAGCTGGTCGAGGTGGACGGTCACAATATGAGCGTCTACACAGAGGGTGACGGTGAAGCTACGCTTGTGTTTATGTCGGGAAGCGGCACCTGCTCCCCTATTCTGGATTTCAAGTCGCTGTATTCGCTTATGAGCGATGACTACACGATTGCAGTAGTCGAGAAATTCGGCTATGGCTTCAGCGATGTCGTTGACAGAAGCCGCGATATCGACACCATGCTCGAGGATACAAGAGCCGCACTTACTGCCGCAGGAATGACCGCGCCGTATATCCTGTGTCCTCACTCGATGTCGGGTCTTGAAGCACTATACTGGGCGCAGAAATACCCCGAGGAAGTCACCGCGATAATCGGGCTGGATATGGCTGTGCCTAAATACTACGAGAGCATGGAGATAAACTCGTTTATGCTTAGTCTTTCAAGCTGGGCGGCTGATTTCGGGATAACAAGACTTCTTCCGGGCATTTCCGAGAGCGAGGCTATACTTCACGGCACGCTGACCGAGCAGGAAAAGGACATTTACAGAGCTGTTTTCTACACACGCACAGCCACTTCAACTATGCTGAAGGAAACAGAGGCTGTCAAGGATAATGCAAAGCTTGTTGAGAGCAAAGGCGCACCACAGCTTCCTATGCTTCTGTTTATTTCCGACGGCAGCGGCGGCACTGCTTTCGACAAGGAGACATGGCGCAGTATTCCGAAAGAATATATCGCGCAGGTAGAGGGTGGAGAATACATTGAGCTTGACTGCCCGCATTATGTCCACGACCACGAATATCAGCTTATCAGCGAAAAGATAAGAGATTTTCTTGCGGAGGACAACACATGAAAACAGAGCAATATGTAATGGCTTACGGTGTGGAGCAGGACAGGCTTCGGACGATACTGCCCGAGAGCTTCACGTCACTTCGGCCTGTGCTTCGCATCAATGCTGAGATTACTGACGGAGAGCGAGGCTATCTTGAATTCAACACCGCTGTCGAAAAGGACGGCGTCAAGGGCTGGCTCAATATCGGGTATTGGGAGAATGTGCAGTTTATCCGCTCGGGAAACACCGTCATATTCCGCACAGAGCACCTTGAGATAGCCTTCACAGGCGTTGGAATTGAAGGCTCCTGCCCTGCCGAAAAGGACAATGACGGCTGTTTCTTCCTCGGGGAGAAAACCGAGCTTCGCCCGCCTGAAACCATCACAGCCAACAAGGAATTCTGCGATTGCCGCTTCAGGTGGAGCTTCACTGACAGCGACGCTCACGGCGAGAGCATTGGAAAGACGCTTCCTGCAATTCCGACAGAAATAAAGAACATCTATCCGAAACAATCGTTTACCGCAGAGAATGCCGCCGCAATACCCTGTCAGCAGGTGCTGGGAGCGTATGTGGTGAGGTTTGAGAGATAAAGGAGAATATCATGACCGAAAAAGAAAAGGCCGCAGCAGGCTATCTGTATAACGCAAACTATGACCCCGAGATTCTTTCAGACATTGCGAGGTGCAACGACCTCTGCCACGAATTCAACCAGATAAAGCCATCTGACCGTGCGGCACAGGGCGAGATACTCAAAAGGATATTCGGCAGGATGGGCAAGGATGTTGCTGTAAACACGCCTTTCTGGTGCGACTACGGCTACAACACCACTGTCGGTGATTACTTCTTCGCTAACCACAACTGTCAGATACTTGACGGCGGCAAGGTGACATTCGGTGACCATGTTTTCATTGCGCCAAACTGTACGTTTACCACTGCGGAGCACGCTCTTGACGCAGAGCAGAGAAACGAGGGTCTTGAGGTGGCTCTACCCATAACAGTCGGCAATAACGTTTGGATAGGCGCAGGCACTATCGTCCTCGGCGGTGTGACTATCGGGGACAACGCCGTTATCGGCGCAGGAAGCGTTGTGACAAAGGATATTCCCCCGAATGTTATTGCGGTGGGAGTGCCCTGCCGCGTGCTTCGTGAGATAACAGAAGCAGACAAGGACAGATACCCGAGATATACGGGTTAATACGGAGGAATACCCATGCACACCTTTTCAGAAAAATACGAAGCCTTTCTCTCGGATTTCGGAAAGGCGCGGAAAATGGTGCTTTCCACCTCTGAAAATGATATAGTTTCCTCGCGCATGATGAGCGTTATTCAGATAGACGGGACATTATATTTTCAGACGGACTGCACATTCAGGAAATACCGTCAGATTTCAAGCAACCGCAATGTAGCTCTGTGTATCGACAATATTCAGATAGAGGGAATATGCGAGGAGCTTGGACATCCGCTGGATAATGCGGATTTCTGCCGACAATTTGAGGAGTGCTTCAAAGGCTCGTTTGACGCGTATACATCCCTTGAAAACGAGAGGTTGTTTGCCGTGAAGCCTGTATTCATCGAGCGGTGGATATACGAAAACGGAATTCCTTTTATCGAGACTTTTGACGTATTGAAGCAGGA
>SVMQ01000084.1 GCA_015067375.1 Oscillospiraceae bacterium
GAAAGAATTTCTTCTAGACTAAAAATGAGCCCGGTGCAATACCGAACTCATTTTCATATTATTTAATAATTCTGTCTAAACTTTGGGGTTCACTTCATTCACGATGTTGCTGTTTTATCATATAAACTATAGTTGAAGTCTGTGTTGCATGATTTTGCTTGACTAAAACAAAAAAATGTGATACAATAATAAAGTATGATTTTATTTTTAAGAAAGAAGGATCTGACATGACAAAGATAGATGTTTTTTCGGGTTTTTTAGGCGCAGGTAAGACTACGCTCATCAAAAAGCTGCTAAAGGAAGCGTACAACGGCGAGAAGCTCGTGCTTATCGAAAACGAGTTCGGTGAGATAGGCATTGACGGCGGATTCATGAAGGATGCAGGTATTGCTGTTACCGAGATGAATCAGGGCTGTATCTGCTGCTCTCTCGTTGGTGATTTCGGCAAGGCTCTCAAGCAGGTGCTTGAGCAGTTCAGCCCCGATCGTATCCTTATCGAACCCTCTGGCGTAGGCAAGCTTTCCGATGTTCTCAAGGCAGTTATGGACGTCAACTCCGACGAGATAGTGCTCAACAGCTATACTACCGTTGCAGACGCGTCCAAGATCAAGATGTACATGAAGAATTTCGGTGAGTTCTACAAGAACCAGATCGAGAGCGCTAAGACGATCATCCTCAGCCGTTCACAGAAGCTGTCTGAAGAGAAGCTTGCTGCAGCCGTTTCGATGATCAAGGAGCTTAACGACAAGGCAACAATCGTTACAACTCCCTGGGATGATATCGACGGCAAGCAGATACTTGCGGCTATGGAGAGCGAGAACAAGTTCGCAGAGGAGCTGCTCAAGGACGTATGCCCCGTATGCGGTCACTCTCATGAGCATCACCATCATGAGGATGGCGAAGAGTGCCACTGCCACGACCATGACCACGAGCATCACCACCATCACGAGGACGGCGAAGAGTGCCACTGCCACGACCATGACCACGAGCATCACCACCATCATGAGCATGGCGAGGACTGCACCTGTGGCTGTCATGACCATGAACATCACCATCATCACCATGCCGACGATGTGTTCAGCACATTCGGCATCGAAACAGCCAAGAAATTTACCAAGGAGGAGCTTGAAGCTGCTCTGGCAAAGCTCTCCGATGAAGCATACGGCACTGTTCTTCGTGCAAAGGGCATCGTTGCAGGTGACGGTGTTTGGTATCACTTTGACTTTGTTCCCGAGGAGTACGAGGTGCGCACAGGCTCTGCTGATGTTACAGGCAGAATGTGCGTTATAGGCGCTAAGCTTGAGGAAGCGAAGATCAAGGCGCTTTTTGGCGTATAACAGGGAGGGACAACGATGCAGTCAGAACTTCCCGTATATCTTATAACAGGCTTTCTTGAAAGCGGAAAGACATCCTTTATCCTTGATACCATACAGGACAAGCAGTTCAGCAGGGGACAGAAAACTCTGATAATCGCCTGCGAGGATGGCGAGGTAGAGTATGAGGAGAAGATACTCAAGTCTGCCAAGTGCGAGGTCGAGTTCGTCGAGGATGAGGATGATTTCAGCGAAGAGTATCTCAACGCGCTTGTAGAAAAGCATAAGCCGTCACAGATACTTATCGAATTCAACGGTATGTGGAGCCTGCGCAACATGGCAGTCAAAGCGCCTAAGAACTGGGTGTTTTATCAGATATTCATGTTTGTTGATCATTCGCGCTTTGATGTGTACATGAACAATATGCGCCAGCTGCTGTCTGATAATATGGCAGTTGCGGATATAATCATCTTCAATCGCTGTGATAAGGGCAGCATTGATAAAAAGCGTCTGCGCCGCACTACAAAGGCGCTCAATCCGCGCATCGAGATGATGTTTGAGTACAACGACGGCAGTGTCGAGCAGGGTTTCCAGGGTGAGGATGATATGCCTTTTGATGTAAAGGCTGACCCGATTGATGTTATCCACGACGATTTCGGTCTTTGGTACATTGATATCATGAGTAATGCTCCGCGCTACAAGGGTAAGAATGTCCGCGTGAGAGGTCTTGTGTACCGCGCTTCCAATGTGCCTGAGGGCTACTTCGTTATCTCACGACGCGCTATGACTTGCTGCGCGGATGACATTGCAGTTATCGGCATACTCGTGAAATCTCCCGAAGCTAAGAAATATGCTGACGGTGAGTGGGTAGAGGTCTGCGGTGAGATAATCTCCGAGAAGCAGTCCGCCTACAAGGGTACAGGCCCTGTGCTTGTTGCAAGGACTATCGCAACGACAGAAGCGGCTGATACGGAGCTTGTTTACTTTAACTAAGGAGCGATAGTAATGTTTGAGTACATCACAGCAGCCGAGGTAGAGCGCTGCCTGATAGCTATGGCAAAGCTTGATATTATACTTGTTCCTAAAAAGTCAGCTTGGCTGAGGACGGTTGCTTTCAGCAAGGAGAATGGTCACCGCAGAGCTGTTGTAGACAATGGTTCAGGCGACAGCCTGATTGCTCTGTTTACTGACAGCGGTGCTATGCTTAAAGGCTTTGATCATGAAAGCGAGCTTAATCAATTTGCTGCTGACGAGTGGGATAATGGTTTTTTTGAACGCATTTATTCAGGCGTTCCTGAAGCTTTGAAAATCTTGCTTAGCGAAGATGATATCGACAATACAACTTTTTGTATGTGGTGCAGCAACGGTTCTGCTGTGTGGGAGCAGAATGAAGAGCCTGCAGATGACGATGACGGCGGCAGAGATTTTCTTTTAGGCTATGTTCACCAGACCGCAGAAAGCTGGTGCGATTGGGCGAAGTATTATTATGAGCAAGAGTATGACCTCTCTGTTGTCGAGAAGATATACTCTGGCACTGCCGTTTCTGCAGATGATATCCTCAAACTCGATCCTAAGTGCAATGCCGAGGAAGCTTTGCAGGAGATAGCTGAGATGATATAAAATAGTTGTTGTGCAGCTCGTTCAATACCTGCTGCACAATTGTTTATGGAGTGATTATGAACGAAAAACTGTTTACAGTGCGGCTTTCTCAGGATGAAAAGGCTGTAGAGATACTGGATCAGACCCTTTTGCCTAACACGATAAAATATCTCCGCCTTGAAAAAGCGGAGGATATCTATGAGGCGATATTTAAGCTTCGTGTCCGCGGTGCGCCTGCGATCGGAGTCGCGGCCGGCTTTGGAATGTATGTCCTTGCACAGCAGATACCCGACGAGGACTATGATGTAATGCTCTCATGCATGGAAAGAGCGGGGGCGTATCTTAATTCCTCGCGTCCTACCGCTGTCAATCTCAGCTTTGCGGTCAAGCGTATGCTGAAGGTCGTGTATGACCATACAGGTCTGATAAAGCCTGAGCTTTTGCCGCTTCTGAGAGTTGAATGCATGGCTATCTACAACGAGGACAGAGCCATGTGCCGTGCGATATCTGAAAACGGACTTACTCTTGTGAAAAGCGGCGACGGAATACTAACGCACTGCAATGCAGGCGCACTGGCTGCTACTGAATATGGTACAGGTCTTGGTACGCTGCTGCTTGGCAAGGAGCTTGGTTATGAGTTCAAGGTGTACAGTGATGAAACACGTCCGCTGTTACAGGGAGCGCGCCTGACGTCGTTTGAGCTGGATCATGCAGGAATAGATGTTACGCTGGTATGCGACAATGCAGCTTCCCTCCTCATGAAACAGGGGAAGATAAACACTTGCTTTGTAGGCTGTGACAGAGTAGCGGCTAATGGCGATACTGCCAACAAGATCGGAACACGCTCTGTTGCGATAAACGCGAAATACCACGGCATACCGTTCTATGTTTTCTGTCCGTCGTCTACTATTGATTTCGGCTGTAAGAGCGGCGATGATATCGTTATAGAGGAGCGTAACGGCGACGAGATAAAGCAGCTGTTCTTTGAAAAGCCTTCCGCCCCCGATGGAGTGAAGTGCTTTAATCCTGCTTTTGATGTTACTGATGCGGAGCTTATCACCGCAATAATCACCGAGCGCGGAATAGCACGCTACCCTTATACTGAGAGCCTTGCAAAGTTGTTTCTGAGGTGATTTCATGATAACAGACGAGCGTTTTGACGGAGGCAGACCCTTTGACTGGGGCAAGACCTCCGAGGATTATGCACGATATCGCGATATCTATCCGCCTGTGTTCTATGAGAAGCTGATATCGCTTGGTCTTCTTGAACTCGGCACGAGCGTGCTTGATATAGGTACAGGTACTGGAGTGCTTCCGCGTGCATTGTATGGTGCAGGTGTACATTTCACAGGTACAGACCTTTCCGCTGAACAGATAGCACAGGCTGAGCGGCTTGCTGCTGATGGCGGAATGAGCATTGATTTCAAGGTCGGCGGAGCAGAGGATAGGCTGTTTCCCGACAACAGCTTTGATGCTGTTACAGCCTGTCAGTGCTACTGGTATTTCGACCATAAAAAGGCGGCAGAGTCGCTGTATGCGCAGCTTAAGCCACAAGGCAGGCTTGCTTTTATAGTTATGAACTGGCTGCCGTTCGAGGATGAGATAGCAGCGGCAAGCGAGCAGATGGTGCTGAAGTACAATCCGACATGGAACGGCTGCGGCTTTACGCGTGCGCTTATCGAAGCGCCACAGGAATATCTGAGCCACTTTACCGTTGAACGGCAGGAGCAGCTTGATCTGTATGTGCCTTTTACACGGGAGAGCTGGCACGGCCGCATGAAAGCCTGCCGCGGAGTGGGCGCGAGCCTTGATGCGCAAGCGCTTGCGAGATTTGATAAAGAGCATTACGATATGCTGAAAAAATACCCTGACAGCTTTGAGATACTGCATTATGCAGCGATCACCATTCTGAGATCTAATAAGGAGTAGTCGTATGAAACTAAGATTTTACAATGCAAAGATACTTACAATGACCGACGATAAGATCGTTGACGGCGAGCTGCACACAGACGGGGGCAGAATAATATATGTCGGCGCTCCTAAAGCGGAGCAGGGAACTTTTGACCGTGAGATAGACCTCAGCGGCAAGCTGATGATTCCCGGATTTAAGAATGCGCACACACACGGAGCAATGACGTTCCTGCGCAGCTTTGCGGATGACCTTCCTCTGAATGAGTGGCTTTACGAGCAGGTATTTCCGCATGAGGCAAAGCTGACAGAGGAAGCTATCTATGTTTTCACTCAGCTTGCAAACATGGAATACCTCACAAGCGGTATCACATCAAGCTTTGATATGTATTTCAAGCTTGACAGCTACGCAAAGGCTAACACAGATATGGGCTTCCGTACCGTACTGTGCGGCTCTATCAACGACTTTGGCGGCACTGTTGAGGGTATCGAGGAGGAATATAACAAGTTCAACGATTATAATGAGCTTGTGTCCTATCAGCTTGGCTTCCATGCTGAGTACACCACAAAGCGCGAAACGCTGGAGGGAATGGCTGCATTGTCGCAGAAGTATAAAGCACCCATGTACACTCACAACAGCGAAACCAAGTCAGAGGTCGATGGCTGTATCGAGCGCTATGGAATGACGCCTACTCAGCTGTTTGATAAGCTTGGTATGCTGGAATACGGCGGAGGCGGCTTCCATTGTGTCTGGTTCGACGAAAAGGATATGGAGATATACCGCGATAAGGGGCTTTGGATGGTCACAAATCCCTCGTCCAACCTCAAGCTTGCAAGCGGCATCGCACCTATATGCGAGATGAAGCGCAGAGGCATGACAAATTTTGCAATAGGCACAGACGGTGCTGCAAGCAACAATTGCCTTGATATGTTCCGCGAGATGTTCCTTGTGACCGCGCTGCAGAAGGTGAGGGAATACGACGCGTCCGCGTGTCCTGCTTTTGATGTCCTTGAAATGGCGACAAAGGGCGGCGCGCTTGC
Organism: Oscillospiraceae bacterium; assembly: GCA_015067375.1. GTDB lineage: Bacteria > Bacillota > Clostridia > Oscillospirales > Ruminococcaceae > CAG-115. The sequence goes on from SVMQ01000084.1 coordinate 5,862, forward strand.
GATGGGACTTAAGGATTGTGATGTACTGGCAGAGGGCAAATGTGCTGACTTTGCAGTCATTGATCTCAGTCAGCCGAATATGCAGCCTATCCACAACATCGCAAAAAATCTCGTCTATGCAGGCAGCAAGCAGAATATCTACATGACCGTCGTAAACGGAAAGATACTTTATGAAAACGGTCAGTTCACTACCGTTGATGCAAACGAGATATATGCAAGAGCCAACAAGCTTGCGCGCGAGATATGCGGATAAACAGTAAAAATCCGAAGAAGATACAGTTCTTCTTCGGATTTTGTTATATTAAAGCTCTATATCGCCAAGATCGGGATAGTTTTTCTTTAGAACATCCATATTTCTTTTGAGTACAAATACATCATTCGGAATATTATTCTTGAAATATTCAGCTAATTTTTGAAGCAGTGTTATAATATCAGCTCTGCGATACGATGATTGAGAGATGGTTGCTATTGCATAATAATATCCTTGAATTGGTTCAACCTTACTTTTTCCATCAGAAAACGGGTACATATTGTCTTCTAACCCTTTTAAGATAACATCAATTATATCTTTATCTTCCGCAAAGGGTGCCATTCGATGATATTCTTTTAAAGTAACGGGTGCATGGCTGTATGATGCGATCTTCTTACAATACTTCCATATCCTTTCTTTGTTTGTTTCATCTGCAAAGGACATAAGAATATATGTCATCTGCTTTTTTATCGTCATTTTTCTGTTGTCGTGGTAGAAACCCAGATTTTCAAGTTCTTCAAATGATAATGCTTCAAATTTATGTAGCACTTCTTTGATTTCTTCTGTTGTAGGAGCCGTATCTTTCATTGTCGTATCCTCCGTCTTTTTATATATTTACGTTAAACTCGGAGATCAGCTTGCCCTTTTCATCAATGTGCATTTGAATTTCAAACCAGAAATCAAGCGGCTCTCCGTGACTGGTGGGTGAATAGTCTGCCCAGATCAAGCCATCTTCAATATCAAGATCGTCTAAGCTCTTTTTGTCAAATTCATCAACAACAAATTCTTTGCCCTCATCTTCAGACCATAATGTTAACTGTTCAGTAAGCCATGTGCCGAAATCTTTAATTCCTTGTTCCTGTGTTCCGTTGTCCCCACACCAGGAGCTTTCAATCAATGTAATAGAAGCCAATTCATCAAATTTACCTTGTGCTATACAATTAACAATAGCCTTTACTCTGTTTTTTGCTTTTATTTTAATTGCTATGCGGTTCATACATATTTCTCCGATCATATAATCTTTACGATAAACACATTATAAAGCTTTTTGATATATTTGTCAACGTTCATTTACATACAATTTCCTTTAATATTTTTCTGAGCCGTGATAATAATATTACTGCAAGGACGAAAGAAAAGCCCTTGTGATAATTAAGATATATTAAGGAGATTATTATTATGGCTTCCAACAAGCAGAATAAATCCGCACTCAACAGCATCAAGATGCAGGCTGCAAGCGAGGTAGGCGTTGCGCTCAACAACGGCTACAACGGCGACCTCACTTCCAAGCAGGCAGGCTCTATCGGTGGTCAGATGGTCAAGGATATGATCAACTCCTACAAGCAGAGCAACGGCGGTACAGCCTCCTCTTCCAACAGCTGATAAGCTAAAGTAAAAAAAGCAGCTCCCTCGCAGCAGCGGGGGAGCTTGTGTGTTAGTTCTGTTCATTTTTGCGGCAATCGCAGCAGATGCCGTTAAGGTTGAGCGTAACGATAGTAAGCTGATGTCCGTACTTCTCAGCAACGATATCATTCAGTGAATCAAGCTCAGAAAGCTCAACATCAAATACTTGTGTACATTTGTCGCAAACCATGTGGTAGTGCGCGTCGGTGCGCCCGTCAAAGCGGTCACTGCCGTCCGCTATGCGTATCTTTAGCAGCATACCAAGCTCGCTGAGCTGATTAAGGTTGCGGTAGACCGTGCCAAGACTAAGATTGGGATTGTCAGCCTTCAGTGCCGTATAGACCTGATCTGCAGTGGGATGAACAGGGAAGTTCATAACCTGATTATATATCATTTCGCGTTGTTTTGAGAATTTCATATTAGTCCTCTTAAATCATAATAGTAATTGTTACTGATATTATATCATAATTTAACTCGTTTGTCAAGTATTTCTAAGAGGAAAAATATAGAAAAATGACCCGAGCGTGAGGCTCAGGTCACTGTAGTTATAGGATGATGCAGATAAGGCCTCCGCAGCCGTCATTGATGATTCGCTGTATGGTCTCCTGCAGCTTCATTCGTGCGTCTGTCGGCATACGGTAGAGTTTGTTGTGCAGACCTTCGTTCACTAGGTCGTGCAGCGATTTGCCGAAGATGTTGCTCTCCCATATCTTAGTCGGATTTTCCTCGAAATCTGTAAGCAGGTAGGATACAAGTTCCTCAGATTGCTTTTCGCTGCCGACGATGGGGTTTATTTCGGTCGTGATGTTTGCTGACATCATGTGGATGGAAGGCGCGCTCGCTTTCAGACGAACACCATACTTACCGCCTTGTCTGATTATCTCAGGCTCTTCAAGGCTGAGTTCCTCCATAGTAGGGAGGACGATACCGTAGCCTGTTGCTTCAACTTCGTCCAGCGCGCTACGCACGCGCTCAAATCTGCTTTTTGCCGCCGCCAGTTCTATCATGCACGCCATGAGATCGCCCTCGTCTGCCATCTCA
>SVMQ01000085.1 GCA_015067375.1 Oscillospiraceae bacterium
CCCCACGATCGTATTCTCTGTTAACGAGAAAACACTCACAAAGGATGACACAATCATCTCCGCTGCTTCCTGCACAACAAACTGCCTCGCTCCCATGGCTAAGGCACTCAACGACTACGCTCCCATTCAGAGCGGTATCATGAGCACAATCCACGCTTACACAGGCGATCAGATGATCCTTGACGGTCCTCACAGAAAGGGCGACCTCAGACGTGCTCGCGCAGGCGCTGCTAACATCGTTCCCAACTCCACAGGTGCTGCTAAGGCTATCGGCCTTGTAATTCCTGAGCTGAACGGCAAGCTGATCGGTTCTGCACAGAGAGTTCCTGTTCCCACAGGCTCCACAACAATCCTGACAGCTGTTGTTAAGGGTACAGACGTAACTAAGGAAGGCATCAACGCTGCTATGAAGGCTGCTGCTTCTGCTTCCTACGGCTACAACGAGGATCAGATCGTTTCTTCCGACGTTATCGGTATGACATACGGTTCTCTGTTCGATGCTACACAGACAATGGTAGCCAAGATCGCTGACGACCTCTACGAGGTACAGGTAGTTTCCTGGTACGACAACGAGAACTCCTACACATCTCAGATGGTAAGAACAATCAAGTACTTCGCTGAGCTGTAATTCTTAACTGAATTAAAAAGATGGTGCGGTTTCTGCCGCACCATTTTTCTTTGTTGTATGATAAGAGCCGCCTTTTTACAGGCGGCTCTGATTATGACGCGGGCAGGGGAATGTCCGCTGAGTGGTGTCACAGGTCGTAGTCAGTACCGTTGATGCGTACCTTTACGACATCCTCTATATTAACAGCAGTCCTTACGCCGTCCTCGTTGTAGTAGTATAGCTCATAATAATCGGTCTCTGCATTACCGCCGATCACCTTATAGCCTGTTCTGGCGATCACGCTTCCGTCAGCACCGATGAGTTCAATATCGCTGTTGATATCTGTCGAATACAAGGAATAAAGCATTCCTCTGCTTTCGCTGCTGATATTCGCGCTTATACTGCTGAACGTGCAGCGCACCTCACCGCTCTGCATATCCTCAGGAGCATTTACCGCCACATCCGTATCCGACGATATGAATATCACATCTCCGAACGCTGCATCAGACAGAAGTAATGTCTTCTCAGCAAGCGCGACCTCGCTGGGCAGATAGTTAAAGTCCACCCATATCTCCTCAGGGAATACAGGCTTTTTCACGCCGCTTTCATCCACTGTATAGAGGTTTTTGAGCATTATTACAAACTTCTCACCATCAACTCCGCCGCCAATTCGGTGAACGTCAAAGTATATATCGAGGTTGCCGCTCTCGTTGACTATGATGCTTAATGTACGCATACTGCTCGAGCTGTAAGAACCAAGCGCATTGACATAATACTCGCTCGGTATCAGCTGAGTTTTATTCAATCCGTAAAACCAGTCCGTTGTCATCTCTGTACTGGGCGCATTGATAAAATCATCTGATACGGGCTTGCCGTCCTTGCGTGTTATCTCGATGCGTCCTATTACTGCAGTGTCATCGCCGACCACGCCTTTAAGCTCCACGTTGTAGTCGTCGCTGGATATCTCAAAGTGCTGCCCCGATACCTCTGCCAGCAGGACAGATGCACGCTCGTTGTCTGCTACCGCAAGACGTCCGCCGAAAAGCTCTGCAAAGTCTATCAAGCCTGCAGCGCCTGCCGCTGTCACTCCCACGCAAAGGGTGAGCGCTGCCGCGCACGCTATCAGGACAGGGCGTTTTGACGCGCGTTTCTTGTTATTTGTGTCCATTTTTTCCGCCTTTCCGATCACCGCGTTGATGATCTCATCGTCATCCCTTATCGGAGTGATCTTATCGAAAAGCCTGTTCAATTTATCTTTCATCATAAAGTCCCTCCTTCAGGAGCATTTTCTTAAGCTGAGAACGTGCGCGTGCAAGCCTTGTCGAAGCCGCTGTTGCGGTTATCCCAAGCACTCCTGCAAGCTCCTTTACCGAGTACCCCTCGTAATAATAGAGGTACACCGCACCTGCGTACTCAGGCTTCATCCGTTTTACGCAGTCCAGCAGCCCAAGCTCCTCGGTGCTTTCGCATGGGATATCATCAAGCTGCTCGCCGCGGTGCTTGTAAGCACTTGATCTCAGCATATCCTTGCATAGGTTTACGGTAACGCGGATAAGCCATGCCTTTACATTATCGTCTGCCGCAAATGCCTTGTTACAGCGATACAGCCTGATAAATGCATCCTGCGCGACATCCTCGGCGTCCTCCCTGTTCTTCATATAGCTGAACGCAAGCCGCACCAGCATCCCATGATACTGCCGCACATAGCCGCAAAGCTCATCATCCGTCATTACCTCACCTCCGTTGTTGAAAACGCGCTTTCTGTATATAAGACGAAACAGCGGCGCAAATGGTCACACATTTCTGAAAAAAGTTGAGCCGCCCAAAAAGGGGCGGCTCGTGATATCGTCAGTTCAGGTCGTAGACAGTGCCATTAAAGCTGATAGCTTCTACCGTCGCAAGGTCAACGGCTTTGTCGGTTACTTCATTCATTTCATGATATTCGATATTCATGGTGAAAGAGTAGTATTCGCCGTCGTTGTTCATCTGAAATCCTCCAAGGGTCACAGGGAAAGCAGTACCATCTGCTCTTATCAGCGATATATCATTATTAGTTCTGAATGTGTTGATGTTGTAGTCATCCCATGTGTATCCTTCGGGTATTATCTTACCGCTCAGCATTCCCTTTTCGGGGCGGATATCGATCGATGTGAGTATAGTTTCAAGCGGGATATCCTTGCCTGTCGGAAGCACTCCGTCGCCTGTCGCGCTTATATTGTAAAGTATCTCGCAAGGCTCGCTAAGGTCTGCCGCCGCAAGCTTTTCCAGCGCCTTTTCTGTGGGGAGATAGGTAAACTCTATGCTGAAATCAAACGGATGCTCCAGCGTATCAACTCCGAATTGCGAAAACGCCATATTTATACGCTTGCCTGTCAATACATCCTCAGATGAAAAATCATCAAAAGTCATCATCATGTCAGCAGTGAACATAACTGAGCCTGTTTCAGTGTAACCGATACTGTACCCCATTGCGTGCGCGTCCTTTCCGTCGCTCGACCAGCTCACATCCGCAACGGTCGGGCAGACAAGATCGCTGTCAGCAAGGATAAGCTCTGATATAGGAGTACCGTCCTTGCGTGATATCTCTATACCTGCAAGAATGTCGTTCGCACTGCCTGTCACACCGTGGAGCGTAACGCTGTAGCTGTTGTCGGAGCAGGTTATCACGACATCGTGCGCTTCGCCTATAAGCTCATAGCCAAGCTGTTCGCTTTCAGCAACCAGCCTGTCACCGAAAATATCCTCAAATCTTAACAGCCCCGTTGCCGCTGCCGCTGACACTCCCACGCAAAGCGTGAGCGCCGCCGCGCACGCTATCAGGACAGGGCGTTTTGATGTGCGCTTCTTGTTAATTGTATCCATATTCTCCGCCTTTCTGAGTACTCCTTTGAGAAACTCCGCATCGCTGCTTTCGGGAGTTATGCTGTCATAGTAGGTGTTGTGTCGTTCTTTCATATAGCGTCCTCCTTCAAGAGCATTTCCTTTAGCTTGTCACGTCCGCGCGAGAGCCGCGTCCTCACCGCTACGGACGTCAGTCTGCATATCTGCGCTATCTCCTTTACGGAGTAGCCCTCGTAATAGAAAAGGTACAGCACCGCGGAATATTCAGGCTTTAGGCGGCTTATGTACTCGCCTATGCCTATGCTTTCGCGCGGGGGCGCTGCAGCTTCCGTGATAAGCTCGCCGCGGCGTTTGTGCCACGAGGACTTCAGCAGATTTTTGCAGAGGTTTACAGTAACGCGGATGAGCCAAGCCTTTACATTCTCGTCTGCCGCAAAGCACTGACCGCACTTATAAAGCCGCAGAAACGCCTCCTGCGAGATATCCTCCGCGTCCTCTCGGTTTTTAAGATAGCTGTATGCAAGTCTGTACACCGTGCTGCGGTAGCTTGTGATATATCGTTCAAGCTCTGCTTCGCTCATTGCGTCACCTCCCTTGTGTTGTGAAGCGCTTCAATATTAAGACAATCCTGCACCTCAAAATGTTACAGAAGAACAAAGATCTGATACAAATATCCGCTTTTTAATTGACTATATCATATATTTGTGTTATTATAATGATAATACGCCGCAACGCGGCATGAAACGGAGAAAATATTATGGAAAAACGCATACTTGACTGGAATAAATACTGTGAGACCTCTGCAAGAGCCGTATCAGAGGGTATCGTTATGCTGAAGAATGACGGCGCGCTCCCTCTTAACAAGCAGGATGAGATAGCTGTATTCGGGCGCATCCAGCTGCACTACTACAAGAGCGGCACAGGCTCGGGCGGCATGGTGAACGTATCACACGTCGTTTCCATACCCGAGGGTCTGCGCGATGCAGGAATAAAGCTCAATGAAGCGCTGTACAACGCCTACGACGAATGGGACAGCTCTCACCCGTTCAATTACGGCGAGGGCTGGGGTACTGAGCCTTGGTGTCAGGAGGAGATGCCGCTCACTGAGGAGCTTGTCATGAGCGCGGCTTCCACCTCAAAGACCGCTGTCGTAATCATCGGCAGGACTGCAGGCGAGGAGATGGACAACAAGGAAAAAGCAGGCTCTTTCCTGCTGACCGAGCTTGAGGAAGATATGCTCCGCAAGGTAAGGGCGCACTTTGATAAGATGATAGTGCTGCTCAACGTCCCCGCCCTGTTTGATATGGGCTTTATGGACAGGTACACCCCCGAGGCAGTGCTGTATGTGTGGCAGGGCGGCATGGTCGGCGGCACAGGCACGGCTATGGTGCTTACAGGCGAGGTCAGCCCATGCGGAAAGCTCCCCGATACCATAGCGTACAACATCAGCGACTACCCCTCCTCCCCCTATTTCGGTGAGGACAAGCGCGACTTCTACGCGGAGGATATCTACGTCGGCTACCGCTATTTTGAGACCTTCGCAAAGGACAAGGTGCGCTATCCTTTCGGCTTTGGTCTCAGCTACACGACATTCAGAATAAAGAATGACAATTTCACCTGCAACAGGGACGGACTTACCGTAACTCTCGGCATAAACGTCAAGAATACAGGCAGCGTCTCAGGCAAGGAGGTAGTGCAGGTATACCTTGGAGCGCCACAGGGCAAGCTCGGCAAGCCTGCAAGAGTGCTGTGCGGCTACGCCAAGACAAAGACCCTATCGCCGAATGAGGAGCAGCAGCTTGAAATAACCGTTGACCTGCGCGATTTCGCAAGCTACGACGACAGCGGCGTAACAGGTCACCGCTTCTGCCGCATCCTTGAAGCAGGCGAGTATGATTTCTATGTAGGAAGCGATGTGCGCAGCGCGAAAAGCGTATGGAGCAAGCGCCTTTCCGAGGATGTAGTTGTAGAGCAGCTCATACAGGCGCTCGCGCCCGTGCTGCCTTTCAAGCGCATGAAAAACGACAACGGCACGCTCGTTTTCGAGGATGTCCCCCTGTCTATGCAGGAAGAATTCGACCGCCGCGCCGCTGCACTTCCCGAGGAGATACCTCAGACAGGCGACCGCGGTCTGAAGCTCAGCGATGTCGTAAACGGAAGCTGCACCATGCGCGAGTTTATCGCACAGCTGTCGGACGAAGACCTCTCCTGCATCATCCGCGGCGAGGGCATGGGCAGCCCTAAGGTGACCCCAGGCACAGCCTCTGCTTTCGGCGGAGTTTCGGATGGTCTGAAGAAATTCGGCATCCCCTGCGGCTGCTGCTCCGACGGCCCCTCAGGAATGCGCATGGACTGCGGCACAAAGGCTTTCAGCCTGCCCGGAGGCACGCTGCTTGCCGCCACCTTCAACCGCGAGCTTATCACAGAGCTTTTCGTGCTGATGGGTCTTGAAATGACCGCAAACAACGTGGACTGCCTGCTCGGCCCCGGTATGAACATCCACCGCCACCCTCTCAACGGACGCAATTTTGAATACTTCTCGGAAGACCCCTACCTCACTGGCACGATCGCCTGTGCAGAGCTGGACGGTCTGCATTCCGTCGGCGTTACGGGCACGATAAAACATTTCTGCGGAAATAACCGCGAAACTCACCGTCACTGGCTGGACAGCGTGGTATCTGAGCGCGCACTGCGCGAGATCTACCTGCGCGGCTTTGAGATAGCGATAAAGCAGGGCAAGGCCGCCACTGTCATGACCACCTACGGCTCTGTAAACGGCGTATGGACAGCAGGAAGCTATGACCTCAACACCACGATACTTAGAGAGCAGTGGGGCTTCACAGGCTTTACGATGACCGACTGGTGGGCTAACATCAACCGCCGCGGTCAGCAGCCCGACAAACGCGACTTCGCTATCATGGCTATGGCTCAGAATGATGTGTACATGGTCTGCGCAGACGGCGGGAACCACGACGACAACACGCTCGACAGCCTTGCAAGCGGAGAGCTGAAACGCGCGGAGCTGCAGCGCAACGCGGCTAACATACTCGGCTTCCTGATAACTACCCACGCAATGAAACGCGAGATGGGAATCAGCGACGCTGCCGAGATAATCAACCGCCCTGCCGAAAACAACGGCGATGACGGCGAAGTACCCTACTACCCCGTGCAGGATGAGATAACGCTCGACCTCGACGGAATGATGTCGAAAAAGGGCGAGAATTATTGCTTCGCGCTTGACTTTGCGCGCGAGGGCAGATACCGCGTGACCATCACCGCATCCTCCGAATTGTCCGAGCTTGCACAGACTGCTGTTACCCTTTTCAGTGTAGGCAGCGCCTGCGGCAGCTATATATGGAACGGCACAGGTGGCGAGCCTGTCGCACTCTCAAAGGAGATCAACGTATTCTCACGCTTTACAAGCATCCGCCTGCATTTCGCCGCAAACGGACTTAAGCTTCACAGCATAAAATATGAACGCATCGGAGACCCCGTAGTATAATAAAAACAGCCGCTTCTGACATCACGTCGGAAGCGGCTGTGTTATATTCGGTTATTTAAGGAAGCCCTCGATGATCTTTGCCTCTGCCTCCTCCTCGGTCAGACCGAGCGTGCGGAGCTTCATCAGCTGCTCTCCCGCGATCTTGCCTATGGCCGCCTCGTGGATGAGCGCCGCGTCAACGTGGGATGCGTTAAGTGCAGGCTGAGCGTCTACCGTGCCGTTTTCAGCAAGGATAGCGTCGCACGCGGAGTGTCCTGTGCAGCGGTTGTTTCCCTCAACGACGGAATAGAACTCCTGATGCGAGTTGCCCTTTGCGACTGAGCGCGAAACAAGGTCAGCGCCCGAGTCCTCGCCGTCCAGCTTCACCTTGAAGTTGGTGATAGCCACCTCAGCGTTGTCAGTCATGATGCGCTCGCGCACGATGAGCTTTGCATTCTTCGCAAGCACCGCGCTGGTGTTTCTTGTGGAGCGGTCAACTCCGCCAAGCTGGATGGTGTCCATCTCAAGACGGGAATTCTCCTCAAGATAGCAGTCCGTTACAGGGTCTATCTTCTTAAGACCTGTGCCGTTGCCTGTGCCGACGTGCTTCTCCTTGTACAGCACCTTGCTGTCCTTCGCAAGGAAAAAGCGGTGGATACCGTTGTGGCGCGCTGTTTCCTCGCCGTCGCTGTGTACGCCGCAGCCTGCCACGATAACGACATCCGCGCCCTCACCGATGTAGAAATCGTTGTAAACAAGGTCGTCAACATCGCTGTGCGTTACGCAGGCAGGAATGAACACGGTCTCGCCCTTAGTGTTGGGCTTGACAGTGATGACGATACCTGGGTTATCTGTCTTAGGCTCGATAGAAACGTTTTCGGAGGACTTTCTGCCTGCGCAGGAGCTGTCCTCACGGATATTATAAGCACCCTTGAACTCCGTGCCGTCAAAGTCGGAGATGACCTTAAGCAGGTCGCTCGTGATGCTGTTGAAATTCATGTTCATGATATCACTCATTTGCATACACCTCCGCTTCTTCTGGGACATGAGCAGGTGTATTCGCCCTTGAGCAGCGCGGGAAGTATCTCCTCGCGCGGGCCTGCTGTCCTTATCTTGCCGTTTGCAACAACGATTATCTCGTCAGCAATGGAGAGGATGCGCTCCTGATGCGAAATGACCACGAGCGAGCCTTCTGTATTGTTGCGGATGTCCTCGAATGTTTCAACAAGCTTTGAAAAGCTCCACAGGTCGATGCCTGCCTCAGGCTCATCGAAAACAGACAGCTTTGCCTGACGCGCAAGCACGGTAGCTATCTCTATACGCTTAGCCTCGCCGCCTGAGAGCGCGGTGCTCATCTCGCGGTCGATGTACTCTTCAGCGCACAGACCTACCTTACCGAGCAGGTTGCACAGCGAGGTCTCCTTGAGCTTCTCGCCTGCCGCAAGCAGCAGCAGGTCACGCACGGTCAGACCCTTGACGCGCACTGGCT
>SVMQ01000086.1 GCA_015067375.1 Oscillospiraceae bacterium
GACCCCACCAAGGGCGAGGATATGCTGGAAGGCATCGTAAAGGTGCGTAAGCTCCACACACGCGCTATCGCTGAAACAAAGCTGGTGTGCGCTGACGAGATGCTGTACCCCAGCAACTACCGTTACCTGTCAGATCTGCTGTCCTACGTTGCGGTAGGCGCACGCTCTGTCGAGGATCAGGAGCACCGCCTTACAGCGAGCGGCATGGAGTGTCCTGTAGGTATGAAGAATCCCACAGGCGGCACGCTGTCCATCATGCTCAACGCTATCCGTGCGGCACAGGCACAGCATACCTTCATCTACCGCGGCTGGGAGGTGACCACCGACGGTAATCCTCTTGCTCACGCTATCCTGCGCGGCTTCCAGAACAAGCACGACCAGAGCCTGCCCAACTACCACTTCGAGGATCTCAAGACCTTGTATGATCTGTACAGCGGCATGGGTCTGCAGAATATTGCCTGCATCGTTGACACCAACCATGCAAACAGCGGCAAGAAGTACCTCGAGCAGATCCGTATCTCCAAGGAGATCCTGCACAGTATGCGCCACTCCGACGAGATCAGGAGCATGGTAAAGGGTCTTATGATCGAGAGCTACATCGAGGACGGCGCACAGAAGGTGGACGAGGGCTGCTACGGCAAGTCCATCACCGATCCCTGCCTCGGCTGGGAGAAGTCCGAGCGACTTGTTCTTGATATTGCCGATCTGCTTTGATCACAGAAGAATCATATATCTATCTGAATAAAAAAAGTTGACCCGTGAGCTTTTCACGGGTCATATTTTATTCAGTTTATTCGATGGACACAACTTTGTAGCCTGCGGCGGTCACGGCATCGGTCAGCGACTGGTCAGAAACATCAGCGGTGAGCGTAACGACAGCCTGCTTTTTTGCAAGGCTGACTGATGCTGATACGCCGTTAAGGGAATTCAGCGCCTGTTCGACATGAGCCTTGCATTTGCCGCACATCATGCCGTCTATCGTCAGCGTGCGCGTCATAGGACTTGATGCGGAGCTGCTTTCAGGTGCTTTGGCAGGCATCATATTCACGGTGCATTCCTGTACTTCGTCTGTGACAACGGGAAGTGCTTCAACACCCTTTGTCTTGAAAAAGCGCAGCCTCAGCGCATTTGTCACAACACAGAAAGAGCTTAGGCTCATTGCGGCAGCGGCGATCATCGGATCGAGTCTGATGCCAAGCGGCAGGAACAATACACCTGCGGCAATTGGGATGCCTACCATGTTGTAGAAGAATGCCCAGAACAGATTTTGCTTGATATTTCGTACAGTCGCTCTGCCAAGTGCTATCGCTGATGCAGCGTCGCAAAGGTCGCTTTTCATCAGTACTACATCCGCACTGTCTATTGCGATATCCGTGCCTGCGCCGATGGCAATACCGACATCAGCGGCGGCAAGTGCGGGTGCATCGTTGATGCCGTCGCCTATCATTGCAACGCGCTTGCCCTCGGCTTTAAGGCGTGCAATATGCTCCGCCTTGCCCGTGGGAAGCACCTCGGCTATGGCTTCGTCAACGCCTGCCTGTCTGCGTATGACCTCGGCGGTGCGTTTGCTGTCGCCTGTGAGCATAAGCACCTCGATGCCCATCTGCTTCAGACGTGTTATTGCCTCAGGGCTGCTGGGTTTAATAACATCCGCTGCCGCAACAATTCCCACTGCCTTTGCGGAGTTTGCAATGTACATAACCGTTTTGCCCTCGTCTGATAATCTCGCGTGGTCGTCAGCGGCACAGCTGAGGTCTATGCTGCGCTCTTTCATAAGGCGCTCGTTGCCGACATACCATTGCTCGCCGTTTATCTTTGCAGTGACGCCTCTGCCGAAAAGCGCCTCGAAATCCGTTACGGGCAGCGCGGAAAGCCCCAGCTTTTCCGCTTGTGCGACTATCGCGGCGGAAACGGGATGCTCTGACATACGCTCTATCGAATAAGCCGCTGCGAGCGCGCCACTGTCGTATTCTATTACATCTGTACACTGCGGTCTGCCTATGGTGAGAGTGCCTGTTTTGTCTACCACCACGGTGTCTATTCTGTGCAGTGTCTCAAGTGCGGCGGCGGATTTTATCAGTATACCGTTTTCCGCGCCCTTTCCTGTGCCTGCCATTATCGCAACAGGCGTTGCAAGACCCAGAGCACAAGGGCAGGATATTACCAGCACGGAGATACTTGTGGAAAGTGCGAATGTGAAATCCTGACCTGTCAGCAACCATATTGCAAAGGTTATGACTGCCAGCGATATCACGACAGGCACGAAAACTCCGCTTATCTTGTCGGCAATACGCGCTATCGGCGCTTTCGAGGTCGCGGCGTCGCTGACAAGCTCGATTATCTGCGAGAGAGTTGTCTGAGAGCCTACCTTTGTTGCGCGAAGCTTGATAAAGCCGCTGCTGTTGACGGAAGCAGTCAGCGCTGTGTCCCCGACGGTCTTTTCGGCAGGCACGCTCTCGCCCGTCAGTGCGGACTCGTCTATGGTCGCGCTGCCCTCGATGATGATGCCGTCGGCAGGAATACGCTGTCCCGGGCGCACTATGCAGATGTCACCGACAGAAAGCTCTGCAGCAGGTATAGTTACTTCGGTGCTGCCGCGCTCTATCACGGCGCTTTCGGGTGCAAGCTCGATAAGCTTGTCCAGCGCCTCTGCTGTTTTGGCTTTGGAGCGGCTTTCCAGGTATTTTCCTACCGTGATGAGGGTGAGGATAGTGCCTGCGCCCTCAAAGTAAAGGTCATGACGGTATTGGTCAACGAGCGCTGTATCATTCGTGCCAAGACCGTAGCTCATCATGTATATTGCGAATATTCCGTAAAGCACGGAAGCTGCCGAGCCTACCGCGATAAGCGTGTCCATATTGGGCGAGCGGCTGAGCAGCGCCTTGAAGCCTTTTGAGTAGTATGCGCGGTTGAGGTACATTATCGGAAGAGTCAGCAGAAACTGCGTAAATCCGAATGCAACCGCGCCCTGAGTGCCTTCCATAAAAGGCGGAAGCGGAGCGCCGACCATGTGTCCCATGGAAACATACATAAGCACTGCAAGAAAACAGATGGACAGTATCAGTCTGCGTTTCATCTGTGAAGATTCCTTTTGTTTTCTTTCGACTGTGCTTTGCTGCGGCTGTGCGGCGGCTTCGCCCTTGACGGAGCAGCCGTAGCCTGCTGCTGTTACAGCGTCGATTATCTGCTGCTCGGTAATATCGGTATATTCAACGGTCATACTGCCACCCATAAGGCTGACGCTGACCTCGGTAACTCCTGACAGTTTTTTTACTGCTTTTTCTACATGGGCAGAGCAGGCGGAGCAGCTCATACCCGTAACATTGAATCTGCTTTTCATGGGGTTCCTTTCACTTGAGTTAATCACGACTAACACTATTGTGTCATCCTTTTTATGATTATACAATATTGAAGATGTTTTTGTCAAGAATAAGTATTCGATACAAAGTTTTCGCGGCATGATAGTTTTTTCTTAAAAATTTTGCAAAACACTTGCAAAGAGTGAAAAAGTGATATATAATAGTAATGTGGATATGTATGAATCATCATTCCAGTACATACAACATTTTGAAAGGAATGTGTGCTATGCTTAACGAAAAGGTTACGATAACGATATGCGGCTGCTCTTACAGGCTGAGGACTGACAACGCAAAGCAGCTTGTCAGCATGAGCAACGAGGTCGAAAAGAGGATAACTGATTACTGCCGTGCGAATGAGTCTATGGAAAAGACTGACGCGGCTGTGTTTACGGCACTTGACCTTATTTCCGATATATACACGCTGCGCACGGAGTGCAGCGGACTTGAGCAGGATAATGCGGCACTTAAAAAGCAGCTGGAGCAGGCTGCTGTTGCAATAGAAGAGAACAAGGCGCTCAAAGCGGCAAGCGAGGAGCTCAAGCGCGAGAGTACAGAGCTTGCAGCGCTGAAAAAGAGCTTTGCGGAGCTTGAAGCCAAGAACGCAGAGCTTGCAGAAAAGCTGAAAGCCGCCGAGGATAAGAACGTGTCCTCCGACAAGGCTGCAAAGGAAGCCGAGGAGCTGCGTAAGAAGCTCAGCAGCGTCGAGGAGCGCAATAATATCCTGGTTTCCGAGGCTAAGGAGAATGCTGCGCGCATAGGCGAAAAGGACAGAAAGATCAACGAACTCAACAAAGAGAACGAAGCACTCAAAAAGGACGCGGGCGAGGCGGAGAAGCTGCTCGAGGAGAACATCCGTCTGTCAGACGAGCTGAAGGCTGCAGGCAGCAAGACTGCCGAGGCTCAGAAGAAGCTTGAAGCGCGCGTAAAGGAGCTTGAAGCGGATAACTCTAAGCTCAAGGCTGATGCGGACAAGACTTCCGCAGGCAACAAGGCGGTAAACGAGCAGGTGGCAGAGCTGAACAAGAAGCTCAAGCAGTACGAGGATGCCTGCAACGAAGCAGCAAACCGCGCCGATTCCCTTGAAAAGGAGAACAAGGAGCTTAAAGCAAAGACCGAGGAGCTTGAGGGCAGCGAGACCTCCCTTAAGCAGCAGCTGAGAAGCAGCGCTGACAAGGTGGCAGAGCTGAGCGAAAAGGCTGACAAGCTGGAGGAGCTTATGGTGAAGTTCTCCCAGACAGAGAGCGAGAATGCCGCGCTCAAGGCTTGCAGCGAGAGCGCACAGGAGAACGCGGACAAGCTTGCGGCGCTTGAAAAGGAGTGTGAGGAGCTTCGCGCAAAGACAGAAGCCTCCGACAAGGAGATAAAGGAGCTAAAGCGCACCAACGCCTCGCTGAACAAACAGGTAAATGAAATGCTGGAGGATGGTCAGCTTACATTATGAGAGAGATCTTAGCTCCTCTGGGGAGCATCGAGAGCCTTGCGGCTGCGCTCAATACAGGCGCGGACGCGGTGTATATCGGAATGAAACAGTTTTCGGCGCGTAAAAACGCCGAAAATTTTTCTGTTGACGAGCTGAAAAAGGCTTGTGAGGAGTGTCACCGCCGCGGTGTAAAGCTGTATGCGGCGCTGAATACACTGGTGTATGACAGTGAACTTCAGCAGTTTGCCGAGTGTGTCGAGGATGCGGCAAAATGCGGTGTTGACGGCATCATCGTGCAGGATATGGGCGCGGCGATGCTTGCAAAAGAGCTTTGCCCCGACCTGCCGCTGCACGCGTCCACACAGATGACATTAAACAGCGTGAGCGGCGTAAAAGCGGCGGAGCAGTGCGGTTTTTCGCGTGTTGTTATCGGCCGCGAGCTGTCAAAGTCTGAGATAAAGCATGTCGCGGATAACACCACTGCTGAGCTTGAAGTTTTTGTGCATGGCGCTCTGTGCGTTTCGATAAGCGGTCAGTGCTATATGAGCAGTATTTTCGGCGGCAGGAGCGGCAACAGAGGATTTTGCGCGCAGCCCTGCCGACTTGATTTCACCTGTGATGACAGGCATAATGTCATTTCGCTCAAGGACAACTCTTTGATACAGCATCTGCCCGAGCTTGCAGATATGGGCGTGACCTCGTTTAAGATAGAGGGCAGGATGAAGCGCCCCGAATATGTAGCGTGTGCAGCGGATGCCTGCTACAAAGCGCTTAACGGTCTGGATTACGACAGGGAGCGCCTTGGCGGTATCTTCTCGCGCGGAGGACTGACGGACAGCTATTTCAGCGGCAGCATCAGCGATATGCAGGGCATCCGCAGCAAGGAGGATGTCGAAAATTCCGCCAAAGCACTGAACGGTATCAAGGCGCTGTATAAGGACGAGCTGCCGCGCTTTAAGACGGATATCCACGTCACCGCATCAGCAAACGAGCCTATGGAGGCGTGCGCAAAATGCGGCAGCATCTACGCAAGCGTTACTGGTGCAGTGCCGCAGTCCGCACAGAATAATCCTGCAACGGAGGAGAGCGTTTGCGCCAGAATGGGCAAGCTTGGCGGCACGCAGTTTTATGCAGGAGAGCTTACCGCGGATGTGGACGAGGGTCTGTTCATTCCTGCAGCGGAGCTTAACGCGCTTCGCAGAGCGCTCTGTGAGGAGCTTGACAGTCAGGTGCTGCTGCAGAATACTCCAAAGTACACCTTTGACGAGGTAAAGGAGCTTCCGCTGAAAAAGCGCGTAACAAAGCCGCTGAAATTTCGTGCGGAGGTAGCAACGGCACAGCAGCTGGAGCAGGCGCTGTCGCTTCCGTTTGAGCTTGTGTATGCGCCGATAAAGCTGCTGAGCGAGCGTATTTCAGACAAGGACAGGGTAGCAGTGATACCGCCGCTTTTCCTCGGTGACTGTGAGGATGAGGTGCGTGCAAAGCTGAAAGCACTGAAAAAACAGGGATTTTCGAAGGGTGTCGCGCATACACTGGGTCATGCGCAGCTGCTAAAAGAGGAGGACTTTGACATCCTCGGCGGCTACAGACTGAATGTGATAAACAGCCGCGCTGCGGATTTCTACGAGCGCTTCGGTCTTAGCGACCTTACGTTGTCTTTTGAGGGCACGACGCAGATGCTGAGCGACATACAGTGCGGAGTGCCGCGCGGTATACTCGCATACGGCAGGCTGCCGCTCATGGCGATGCGCCGCTGTCCAATTGCAGGCGGAAAGCCATGCGGAGCAGATATTCCTTGTAACAGGAGCATAAAGGACAGGCGCGGTAACGATATGCCCGTGCTGTGCGGCGGAAATTATGTGGAGCTGCTCAATCCCGACCTGCTCATCATGAGCGACAGACAGCGTGCCATGGCGCAGTTTGATTTCGCGCTGCTGAAATTCACCGATGAAACAGAGCTTGCGCCTGTGCTGGATATGTACCTTAACAACAAAAAGCCTGAGGGCAGTCTGACGAGGGGATTGTATTTCAGAGGTGCGGAGTAAATATGAGTGGATTTAAGATCAATTTTCGATTGCAGGAATTGGATAAGGTGATGCCATTTGGCGGTGAGGATTCTTTCTGGATCCATTGGTATGCGCTGACGGACGGTTTTCTTTGGATAGAGGCGGGGGAGCAGACACTATATGAATATTCCGAAGCGGCGCACGGATACTTTCATGGATGTCCGCAGTATAATGATTATCAGGTCGCACGGTTTGTTGAGGATTTTACGTCTAAATTCAAATATGTGAGCGAGTCTGTGCCTGAGTGGCTCTTTGAAAAAGCGGAGCATATAAGGCAGGAAGCTTATGAATGGAAGCAGTATCATATAGATGACCCCGACGATGTTTTTGATGTTTTTTATGATAATGAGTTTAGTAAACTTATCGAATGGCATCAGAAAAGGTCTTTTGACACACTGCACCTTGTTGACGGCCCTTATATCAGTATTGTCAGATGCGGCGACCGTTTGAAATTTATGTGGGACAGCGACTGCACAACGGAGCTTGGATGCAGTGTGTGGACAGCACCGAACGGATTGTATGAAATGAAATACTGCGATTTTGTATCCGCTGCAACTGAGTTTTTGAACAACTTTATTGAGGCAATGGACAGACAGGTGGAAGCTGCATTGATCAAGGATTGGGGCGATATCAGCGTTGATAAGAAAGGACTTGTAAATAATCATGCTGAAAATAAAATCAGATATTATGATGCGCTTTCCTGTCTTATGAATGACAAAAAGTCGGAGGATTGGTCTGCTGTATCAGATAGGTATGAAAAAATGTGTTGTGAGTTGAATAAATAATACAATGTTTCGGCTCTTTGACCCATAACAAACGTTCGATTTAGCGGTGCGTTATGATAAAGTACCAAAAAAATCTTTTAATGTCGGAAAATTTGATGTAAATATTATATTGCCGTTGGTGCAAAATAGTGTTATAATAATAATGTCGTATATTATATTGGGTGGGATCTTTGGGATGCTGCATTCAGTTATATAATATACTGTAATTGCCGATAAAAAAGTTATTTTATATATTATAAGGAGAAATAGAAGTATGTTCGGAATCTGCAAGGATATTGGTATCGACCTCGGTACCGCAAATACACTGGTATACATGAGAGGCAAGGGCATCATCATCCGCGAGCCTTCCGTTGTAGCTGTTGACAAGAAGCTGCAGTGCGTGCGCTATGTCGGTCAGGAGGCTAAGGATGTTATCGGTAGAACTCCCGGTTCTATCGTCGCTGTTCGTCCCCTTAAGGACGGCGTTATCGCTGACTTTGACATGACCTCCAGTATGCTGGAGCAGTTCATCAGAAAAGCACTCAAGGGCAGAGGAAAGGCTCGCGTTATCATCTGCATCCCCTCGGGCGTTACAGAGGTAGAGCGCCGCGCTGTAAAGGAAGCTGCACAGAACGCAGGCGCAAAGCGCGTTTCCATCATTGAGGAGCCTATGGCTGCGGCTATCG
Source organism: Oscillospiraceae bacterium (assembly GCA_015067375.1). Lineage (GTDB taxonomy): Bacteria > Bacillota > Clostridia > Oscillospirales > Ruminococcaceae > CAG-115. Next base: position 8,296 of record SVMQ01000086.1, read on the forward strand.
GTGCAGGTCTGCCTGTTGCTGAGCCTGTTGGCAGCATGATCGTTGATATCGGCGGCGGTACAAGCGAGGTAGCTATCATCTCCCTTGGCGGTATCGTAACTGCACGTTCTGAGAGAG
>SVMQ01000087.1 GCA_015067375.1 Oscillospiraceae bacterium
AGAACGACCTCGTTATCTCCACAGGTGTTCCTATGGTCGGCAACGACGGCACAAAGCTCATAAACAACCTGCACGATCCCGCTGTTGAGCGCGCTGAGGAGCTTCTCACAACACTCCAGCAGGAGAACCTGCGTTACCCCAGACACGAGCTTAACGGCTGGTCTGTAAACCCCAAGGCTTGGGCAAACAACATGGTACTGTTCTATGCTGACGGCGGTACATGGGTATACGAGTCTACACTCTCTACATTTGAAAAGGCATTCGGTTGGACTGCGGACGAGATCCAGGTAGTTCCTTTCCCCAAGGATCCTCAGGCAGACGCTCACTATGTAACTGCTAAGCAGGACTCCCTGATGTGGGTAAAGGGTTCTGATAACCCCGACGGCGTTGCTGCATGGCTCGACTGCTGCGTAACAGCTTCCGCTGACCCCGCAGTAAGAGAAGCAGCTAAGGCACAGCAGAAGGAGAACTACGGCTGGTCCGACAACAACCTCGACGCTATCTACGCTTGGACAGCACTGGACGGCACAAGCCCCCTGACTCCCATCTTCGACTTCAAGGGCGGTCTTGGTGAGGTTTCCGACGGTTCCGCTACACAGAATCCTGTTCAGTCTCTGACAAACATGGTATATCTCGCAGGCGACCAGACCTATACACAGCTCCGTGCAGAGCACGAGCCTGCTATCCAGGCAGCTATCGACGAGATCAACAGCTACATCGAGAAGATGTAATTGCTGATATCGCGTTCATCCCATTTTGACGGATGACACATAAGTAAACAAAGCCACTTTTGATGCAATGTCAAAAGTGGCTTTTTGTTTTCATATCAGTAGGCGACGGCGAAAATAATAGCCATCTGCAATGCAGTAAAATGTACATCACAGTCTATAAAGCGAATGTTCACGGCATCCTGCACGATATTACTAAACAGCACAGCCGCTCTCAACTGAAAGCGGCTGTATGTTATTTATGCGTGTGCTTTTGCAAGCATTTCCTTTACGGCGCTCACGAATTCTGCCTCTCCGACAGGTCTGCAGAAGTGGTATCCCTGCAGGTATTCAACGCCCTTGCTTATAAGCAGCTCTGCCTGCTCAGCTGTTTCAACTCCCTCAGCTACGATATTCACGCCAAGTCTAAGTATCATATCAATGCAGCTGTCAAGGATTATGCGAGGCTCCTCAGTATCCTGATCCTCTCCAAAGCACGGCCAAATGAGGCTCTTATCCAGCTTGATAAGCTCAAAATGTACCTTTGCCATCTGTGCAAGGTTGGAGTAGCCTGTACCGAAATCGTCCATCGAGAAATGGCATCCCATCCTGCGCAGCTGCTCCATGTTATGCGCCAGCATATCGCCGCCGTCGATGGACGCTGTTTCTGTTATCTCAAGATTGAAGAAGCCGGGGTGTACGCCGTATTTTCTCATAATGCCCGTAAGCGTCGCCACAAGGCTGATATCAACGCTCTGCACGCCCGAAAGATTTACCTCTATGTAGTCTATGCCGAGCTGCCACAGCTTCTCGCGCGCAGCAAAATCGCACACCTTTTCAAATACGATGTTACCTATCTGACCGATAAGCCCCTGCTCCTCCGCAAGCGGAATAAAATACTCCGGAGAGATGAAGCCTACCGTCGTCGTGTCCTGTAGCCTTACAAGTGCCTCAGCGGAAGCATAACGCTTCTTCGCCGCCGAATAGATAGGCTGGAAAACGACATTGAATGCCCGCTCCTTAACCGCCTTTGTAAGCACTCCAAGCACCGCCATGCGATAGTTCTTCTGCTCGATTATCTCGTCTGTTATATAGTATATCTTTCCCTCTCCGCGCAGCGACGGCTGACTCAGACAGTAGTCCAGCGTGTCATAAGCCTCTTCTGTGTTTGCCGCATACTTCGGACACTCCATTATTGTGAGGTGATAGGTCGGAAAGAAGATGCCATCCTCGGTGGATGCCGTACACTTGAAATTCCAAAGCTCGCTTCCCGAAGCAAGGTTATCCAGCTGCTGGCGCTCCTCGATGAATGCGGTCAGCGTATGCGAGCGGGAATGATACAGTCGCACACCTGGGATCGCAAAAGCTATCTGCTTGGCCGCCTGCTTGAGCACCGATTTCGTCATGTCATAGCCCATGGATTTCTGTATCTGCTCAATGTTGTCGATGGTGAAGCTTACCATGTAGAACGGCTTTTTGCGCGCGTACATCTCAGGCACCATTATGTGGAATGCGCGTCGGTTGTAAGTGCCTGTTTCCGAGTCGGAATATTCGCGCGGATTCTCAAATCTCATATAAACATACATTGCCATCAGCGATACGCCCATTCCCGAGATGAGCCAGTATCTGGTGATGAACTGAATAAGCGCTACCGCGATCCAGATGCACAGTCCGACAACGATGGACACCCTCGCACGCTTGAAATCAGGAAGTATATCGGATATCTTGCTTTCCCCGATGTATGCATTGTTCTTCTTGAACAGTATGACAAATATAGAAACGATGTAAATGGCAATAGATATGTAGAAAACATTGACCATCGGGCCGTAAGAGTACGCGCCGAAATCATTGATCTCATAATAAAGCGGTGCAAACATCGCAAACACAACAGATATCAGGAATGGAAGGCTGAACGCAAAGACAAGTATCTTTGGAAGTCGCTTCTGCGCTCCCGATATGAAGCAGACATATATGAACAACAGGAACACCGTTGCATCCAGCGAACCGATAAAGAATTGATGTACCAATCTGTTTACCCACTCAGGGACAGTGTCCATATTATTCAGCGTGTACACTGACAGTATGTCGAACAGAAGATTGAAAAATGAGGCTGCCCAGAACAACGTGAATGTTTTGGTCGAAATAAGCGGCAGCCGCTTGCTGAACAGATAATCAACAAGTATGACCATCAATACGCCTATGGCAAGTATCTGAAATTTAAAACTGATCTCCATATCTTCTCCTCCGTAAGATCATATAGCACACAGGCAACGCCTGCGATCGTTATTGACGTATATACTATTATTATATCATAACGCTCAGCATATTTCCATATAGTTTTCATTATTTTTTCAAAAACCTGAGCACTATAGATCAACAGCGGATATGTGCAATTTACACAATAGCGGTCTGATAAATACCATTGTTCACAACACATAAAAGGTGGCTGTAAAGCCACAATAATCATTGTTAATTTCGTGACGGTTGAAAACTAATAGATATGTTGATTATTTTGTTGAAAGTTTTTTGTTGAATTTAGACAATCCCTACGACGTCAGTTCATGAAATATTCTGCAAAAAACAGAAAATCGGCTTTTAAAGTGACAAAATCGGAAAATTGTGTTGACGAATTTTTTTATTTTGGATATACTATAAGCAAGAGGTCAGGATATATGCCGTGATCTTGTTGGTATTTGAATGCAAAAGAAAGAAGTAATCAGTACAGGCAAAATATTATTTTATACGGAGGATTTTTACCATGTGCATGAAAGACATCGAAGTTAAAAACCAGGTAGGTCTGCACGCAAGACCCGCAACTTTCTTCATCCAGAAGGCTAACGAGTTCAAGTCTTCTATCTGGGTAGAGAAGGAAGAGCGCAGAGTTAATGCAAAGAGCCTTCTCGGTATCCTTTCCCTCGGCATCGTTGGCGGCGCTAACATCCGCATCATTGCTGACGGCAGCGACGAGCAGCTTGCTGTTGACGGTCTTGTAAAGCTGGTAGAGAGCGGCTTCGCAGAGTGATCTACCGCGAACAAATCTGTTTTATGTAATTTTCCGCTTTATGCGGTCGGCAGGGCAGAAAATCGGCTTTTGGTCGGATTTCTGCCCGTTTGTTTTTTCGGAGGACAGATGAAAAAGCTATTATTGGCGGCAGCCGCTGCCTTCGCAATGTTGCTGAGCGGCTGCACGGATATGCCCGAGGGCTACGAAGCAGTAAAAGCAGCCAAGCAAAAATACGAAACTCTCGACAGCGCCAGAACAGTGATGACCGACCTCTCCACAGGCGATACGATAATGGAATTGAAATTCTTTGTCAACGCCAACGACGAGATGGTGCTAAGCTACTACGGCAAGGACGGCGAGGATGAGATGTATGCATACAGCAACGGCGCCGAGTACTTCTACAAGGAGCCTGACGCCGAAATGTGGAAGGTCATCGGCGCAGATGACGAAAACTACATATACAACCTCTACAACAGGGAATATCGCTACCCCTACGCTCAGGGCGGTATATTCTTCCTTGACGGCACATCAGTGGAAAGCGCTGCGGTCCATAATAACACCGACGGCTCATGCACGGTCGAATATGTCTACGACGCGGACAGACTCTCGAAATCAACAGAGGGTCTGCTGGACGGGGTAAGCAGCTTCTCTTCGCTTGCCACTACATTCGCCATCAACGCCGACGGCTATATAACCAGCTTTACCCAGACAGGCACAGTCACAGACACTGAGGGCAATGTGAACGACATAAACCTCTGCATCACGGTGGATATGATGAATGAGGTGTACGATATCCCTTACCCTGTCGATAAAGTCGAAAAGTAAAAATAATGGAATAGTTAACCTTTTCTTTCGTGATATCTCACAGCATTAGCTGCATAAAGTTGTACAAGTTATCCGAAATAACGCGCAAAAAGTTACAAAACGGTTACAAAAGGTTGCAAAACGGTTACAAAAATGTTATACTTCTAGCAGCGGTCATAAAGATAATTTACTTTTGTCCGCTGTCATCTTTTGGCTAAGACGAAGATATCAGTTTTAATATATTTAAGGAGGAAACATGGTTTCCCAAAAAGAAAGATCAGCCCCTGCCACAAAGCGGGCAAAACGCTCTGAGGGCAAGATACACAGCGGTATGTATTCTTTCGGTGAATACATCTTCTCCGTGCTGGTAACGCTGTTTTCGACCATCAAGGATGGATTTATCGCCTTCATGGATCACAATGAGGACAGGCTGAAAGCAGTCGGAAAATGGTTCAGAAAGCAGGGCAGAAAGCTCGCACATCCGTTCGTGAGATACCACAAGGCGGTAAAACTCAGCGCAGGCGAGGTAAAAAAGGTGCGCCAGGAAAAAGGCGCGTTCCATTCCTTTCTTGCGTCGGTCAGGGTCTTCGGCAAGTTCCTTTTCGGAAAGCATGGTATAGCTTATTCGCTGTTCAACTATGCGCTTCCTGTCGTAAGCATGGTGCTGCTGTTCAACATCGTGACCTACGCAAACAGCATGACCTATGCGCTTAAACTGTCGGTAAACGGCGAACTCATGGGATACGTCACCAGCGAGACCGTTTTTACTGAGGCGGAGCGCATCGTACAGCAGCGTATCACCTATATGGATAACAATACCGAGCCTGTATCGTTTGAGGCTACATACCAGCTGGAGAGCGTTGAACACAATTCTACCCTGACCAAATATCAGCTTGCGGATAAGCTGCTGATGTCGATGGGCGCGGAGATAGAGCACGCTTACGGAATGTATATCGGAAGCTCCTTCTACGGCGCTGTCACCGACAAGACAGAGATCGAAAAAACACTGGAGTCGCTGCTTGACAAATACCGCACCGACTCTCTCAATGAAAAGGTGGCATTCGAGAACATAATCACCTACGAACCGGGTCTGTATCTGCTGGAAAGTATCGTAGACCCCGATTCGATAATAAAGGTCATCACCTCAACAAAATCCGTGGCGATAGAGCATACGGCAGTAGAGGGCGATTCCCCGTTGCTTATCGCGGAAAAATACGATATGACGATAGAGGAGATTGCGGCGCTGAACCCCGGCTTCTCGGAAGATTCGACCATCTACATCGGCGATACTTATCTGATTAAGCAGGAGGAGCCGTTCCTTGCAGTCACCGTTACCCGTACAGAGGTGTACGAGGAGTCCACTGATTATGAAGTAGAGTACTATGACGACTCCACCAGATATCAGGGATCCTCTGTTATCATGCAGGAGGGTGATTACGGCACCGACCGTATAACCGCGGATGTTTCGTATATCAACGGCATCGAGATACGCCGTAAGATCGTCAAGAGAGAAACAGTAGAACAGCCTACTCCTAAAATAGTTGCCAACGGCACAAAGCCACCGCCACCCAACGCAAGCATCTCGACAGTCGAAGTCGGAAAGATGCTGTGGCCTGTAGGCGGCAGCGGTGGTCTGATAAGCGAGCTTCCCTACGGCTATGGCGGCTACTACGGACATCAGGGTCTTGATATCGCCGCTGATTACGGTTCTCCTATCTACGCCGCCGAAAACGGTACTGTCATCGTCGCAAGATGGTACAGCGACTACGGCAACTGCGTAATGATAGAGCATGACAACGGTATCGTGACCGTTTATGCCCACGCAAGCTATCTCCATGTATATGAGGGACAGCGCGTAACGCAGGGCGATGCTATCGCGGATGTCGGTTCAACAGGTCGATCGACAGGTAACCACCTGCATTTCGAGGTGCGTATCAACGGCGTCTGCATGAACCCGATAAACTATCTGCCCGAACACGCTTATGCCCCTTGGTGCGTAATCTGGTAATATAATATCAACTGCCCCGAATGTAATATTCGGGGCAGTTTTCATATTGTGTATATTCTACATAATAAAAGCAACGGAAACAGCGTTTTCACAGAAAATAATATCGTTTTTTAAAAGAATTGCGCTTGACTTATTGCAAAATATCGGGTATAATGTTATTTGTGGAGAATGTTTTATAACGTGCATTAAACACTTGACAGTTTTTTCTCAAAGCGTTATGATCTTCTCATAATTAATTTTACGAAGGAGATAATCACTATGGCTTTAACACAAAACCCTAACATTATCAAGTGGGTTGACGAAATGATCGCCCTCACAAAGCCTGACAATGTTGTTTGGATCGACGGCTCCAAGGAGCAGCTTGACAAGCTGACAGAGGAGGTATGCTCTCTGCCCGCTGACAGCAAGGATATCATGTACCACCTCAACGAGGATAAGCTCCCCGGCTGTCTGTACCACAGAACTCTTCCCAACGACGTAGCTCGTGTAGAGGACAGAACATTCATCTGCTCCAGAGAGAAGGAGAACGCAGGCCCCACCAACAACTGGATGGATCCCAAGGAGATGTATGCAAAGCTCACTCCCCTGTACGATGGCGTTATGAAGGGCAGAACAATGTACGTTATCCCCTATTCCATGGGCCCCATCGGATCTCCCATCGCCAAGGTAGGTGTTGAGATCACAGACTCTATCTACGTTGTACTGAACATGAACATCATGACAAGAATGGGCAAGGCTGTTCTTGACAACTTCGGCACAGAGTCCAACGACTTCGTTCGCTGCCTGCACTCCAAGGCTGATGTTGATCCCGAGAAGAGATATATCGTTCAGTTCCCCGAGGACAACGCTATCTGGTCCGTTAACTCTGCTTACGGCGGTAACGTTCTTCTGGGCAAGAAGTGCTTTGCACTGCGTATCGCTTCCTATCAGGGCTGGAAGGAAGGCTGGATGGCCGAGCATATGCTCATCCTCGGCGTTCAGAAGCCCGACGGCGATGTTAAGTATATCACAGCTGCATTCCCCTCCGCTTGCGGTAAGACAAACCTCGCAATGCTCATTCCTCCTTCTTGCTACACAGAGCAGGGCTACAAGGTATTCACAGTAGGCGATGATATCGCATGGATGAAGCAGGGCCCCGACGGCAGACTTTACGCTATCAACCCCGAGAACGGCTTCTTCGGCGTTGCTCCCGGTACAAACGCAAAGTCCAACTTCAACGCTCTCGAATGCACAAAGAAGGATACCATCTTCACAAACGTTGCTATCAACAATGACGATATGACAGTTTGGTGGGAAGGTCTGGACAAGAATCCTCCCGTTAATGCTACAGAGTGGAAGGGCGCTAAGGTAAACGGCGTTGAGTTCACATCCGTAATGGCTGAGGATGGCAAGCCCCAGAAGCTGGCTCACCCCAACTCCAGATTTACAGCTCCCGCAAAGAACTGCCCCTGCCTGTCGCCTGAGTTCGACAATCCCCAGGGCGTTCCCGTTTCCGCTATCGTATTCGGCGGCAGACGTGCATCCACAACTCCTCTGGTATATCAGTCCTTCGACTGGAACCACGGCACATATATCGGCTCCGCTGTTTCCTCCGAGACAACAGCAGCAGCTACAGGTGCAGTAGGCGTACTCCGTCACGATCCCATGGCTATGAAGCCCTTCATCGGCTACAACGTAGGTGACTACTGGGCTCACTGGATCGAGATGGGTAAGAAGCTTGGCGACAAGGCTCCCAAGATCTTCAACGTTAACTGGGTCAAGCAGGACGAGAACGGCAACTTCATCTGGCCCGGCTTCGGTGACAATATGCGTGTACTCGA
>SVMQ01000088.1 GCA_015067375.1 Oscillospiraceae bacterium
ACAGAGCCTTATCGCACAGCTGTTTGATGATTTCCTGAAGGCTGCTGCGGTGCTGAATACCGACCCTGAGCTTTGTTCAAAGGTACGCGAGATGCTGCCGAAGCTTGATCCGTATCATATAGGAAAAACGGGTCTGCTCAAGGAGTGGTTTGAGGAGGACGAGCCTGATTTTGACAGCTCCAAGGTGCAGAAGAACCACCGTCATATCTCGCATCTCATGGGACTTTACCCCGGCAAGCACATCAACCGCAGTACCCCCGAGCTTATGGATGCAGCCATTGCTACCATGAACGATCGCGGCGACGAGTCTACGGGCTGGGCGAGAGCATACAAGATAAACCTCTGGGCAAGAACAGGCGACGGCAACCGCACCTATAAGCTGCTGCGCGGTCTGTTGGAAAGTTGTACATTCGTAAATCTGTGGGACTTCCATCCGCCGTTCCAGATCGACGGTAACTTCGGCGCTTCTGCAGGTATCGCGGAGATGCTGCTGCAGAGCCATGACGGAGTAATCCGCTTGCTGCCTGCACTTCCTGACGAGTGGAAGAGCGGAAGCTTCAAGGGTCTGTGCGCTCGTGGTGGCTTCGTAGTCAGTGCGCAGTGGGAGAACGGCGAGATAACCACCGCCGAGGTGTTCTCTAAAAACGGCGGCGAGTGCCATGTTGAGATGCCTGCAAACGGCAGGATAGAAAAGATAATGATAAACACAGGCAGGAATGAGAACGCGATACTGATGCCTGTTGACTGATAAGCTTGACGCTTAACAAAAATCAAGACCGCCTTCATGCGATGCATGGGCGGTCTTTTTGCGTCTGTTATATTACAGCTTAGCCTTGCTTATTGCGGTGATGGAATAGGTGTAGGCTTTTTCTGTGTTGGGTTCCAGTATCTCGATGCCGCGCTTTTCTGCGAAAACTCCCGTGCAGTCGTCGAAGTCCGCAGAGCCGCACCACGGCTCTATACACAGGAACGGCGCATCCTTTGCCTGCCATACGCCAAGGCTCGTGAAATCGGGGAAGTCCACGCGCACACCGCTGTTGTCCTTGTCGAGCAGGTAAACGGAGCGCGATATCAGTTTGTCGAAGTAGCACACATCCTCGTAGAACATCTCATGCGTTAGCGGGAGCACATTTTCGTTATCCAGCAGGGGACGGCGCACATTCTCCTCGTGCAGACCTGTTTCGAGGTTGTAGTTCGGTACAGCGGCGGTCTCGCGCTTTGCGAATTCAAGGCGGTAGTCGGTCATATCTCCGTCGCATGCAAATGCAGGGTGCGCGCCGATGCAGAATGGCATAGGTCTGTCGGAATCATTGCGCACGCGGTATGTAACGGTGATGCCGTCCGCTTTCAGTGTATAGCGCACGGTGAAGCGGAAATCAAACGGGTACATCGTCTTTGTGACTTCGTTCTGTGTTAGCGAGAACATCGCACTTGTTGGGCTTATCTCCTCGGGAGTAAGCTCGTTATCGCGTGCGAAGCCATGCTTTGTGATAGCGTATTCCTCGCCGTCGATAAGGGTCTTTCCGTTTTTCAGTGTGCCGATCATCGGGAACAGCAGCGGAGAGGTCTTTCCCCAGAATGCAGGGTCAGCGCGCCACATAAGCTCACGACCGTTTACGCAGAGGGATTTAAGCTCCGCGCCTTTTGAGATTATCTTAGCGGAGATATCTCCGTTTTTCAGCAGAATATCCATGATGTCCTCCTTATTTCTGTCCGTAGTATGCGTTTGCGCCATGCTTTCTCAGGTAGTGCTTGTCCATAAGCTCCTGCTGCATCGGCTTGATGCTTGGGTTTACCATCTGATTATGCCATGCCATGAATGCCAGCTCCTCCAGTACCACCGCGTTGTGAACGGCGTTGTCGGGGTCGGTACCCCATGTGAAAGGACCGTGGCTGTGTACCAGTACGGCAGGGATATCGTCCGCCTGCTTGCCGTTGAATGTTTCAACGATGACGTTGCCCGTTTCGTGTTCATAGGCGCCGCCTATCTCCTCGGGGGTCATCTTACGCGTGCATGGTATCTCGCCGTAGAAGTAGTCCGCGTGCGTAGTGCCGAGCGGAGGGATGCCTCTGCCTGCCTGCGAGTAGATGGTAGCCCAGCGGCTGTGGGTATGTACAACGCCGCCGATATTCGGGAATGCGCGGTAAAGCACAAGGTGCGTAGGTGTGTCGGAGCTTGGATTAAGCTCGCCCTCAACGCGCTCGCCTGTCTTGAGGTCAACCACCACCATGTCGTCGGGGGTCATCACATCGTATTCAACGCCTGACGGCTTGATAACGACCAGACCCTTTTCACGGTCGATGCCCGAAACATTGCCCCATGTAAAGGTGACAAGTCCGTGCTTTGGCAGCTTCATGTTAGCCTCGTATACGGCTTTTTTCAGTTTTTTCAGCATTTTATGTTCCTCCGTTTTTATTTGTCAATTATATCGTTTTGTTTGAGTATCGCTTTGTACGATGTCACTTTTCCATTACTTCCTGAATGCCTTTGCACCATGTGGTCAGGAGCTTTGCAAGCTTTTCGGGCGCATCTGTGTTGACCTCGTGACCAGCGCCGCTGACAAGCGTGAACTCCGCGCTGCTCAGCTTTTCGGTAAGCTGACGTGCGGCTTTAATATTAGTCTTATCCTTTTCTCCGCAGGCGATCAGGACAGGACAGTTTATTGCGCTGAGCCTGTCGCTGAGGTCGATATCCGCCATGGAATTCGTCAGTGAGATAAAGTCTTTTTTTGTGAAACCTATATCAGCAAACATTTTATTCGGCATGAATTTAAAAACCACATTCTGAAATTTCAACAGTGCTTTTGGCATATCAAATTGCGGCGCGAATAATATCAAAGAGCCTACATCCTGCGGATGATCTGCAGCGTAGTTAAGTGCCAGCACCGCACCAAGCGAAAGCCCGCACAGATTCAACGGTCTTTCAAAGCAGTCAAGGTACTTGCAAAAAGCGCTGTACATCGCACTGTAGTTGCATTCGCCGCGGATAAAGAACTCACTCAGTTCGGGGCATACAGCATTGATATCGGGAGACAGAAGCGCTGTCGTCTTATCCCAGCTTGAAGCGCTCTGACCCATTCCATGAAGCATTATCAGTTGCATTTTGGCTCCTCCTTAAAGCTGCCGGTTTTCTTGAACCCATTGAACCATGCGCGCTCGTCGAATGACTTTTTCTTCGGATGTGTTGTCATCTCATCCGCTATTCCTACGGGCAATATGCACACAAGGTCGTATTCATCCGGCACACCCAAACGCTTTGCAAGCCGTGCGCCGATGTTATCGTCGTCGGTGATGTGTCCCTCATACCAGCAGCTTTCGTAGCCGAGTGCTTTTATTGCTAGCAGCATATTCTGTATCGCTGCAGAGTAGTCCTGCACGCTGAAGCATTTGTCACGGTAGGCGCATATCCTCTGTGTAAGCACGCATATAACAGCAGGCGCTGTGCTGCATATCGGTGGCTCTATCATGGAGAGAAGCTCTTTCAGCAGCTTCGGCTCATCCACTGCGATGAGTGATGTTGTCTGTTTGTTGCAGCCCGACGGAGCAGCAAGACCTGCCTCCATTATCCTTGTCAGATGCTCGCGCGGCACGGGTGAGCTTTTATAGCTGCCGCGGTAGCTCGTGCGGCTGTTTATTGCTTCAAAAATATCCATATCATATCTCCCTCAGAAACAGGTCAGCGAAATCCTCGGCGCTGTAGGAATAGGCAAGCGCCCACATTGCTTTCATTGCAGCCATCTCAGTAGTCATGCGGCGCGCTTCTATGATGCGGTACTTTTTCGCCGCTTCTTTGCCCACCTCATATAGCGACATATCACAGCCGCCCTCCAGCACCTGAGTCGTCATTACGACGATAATGCCATTCAATACCAGCTCTGCTATCTTCTGCTCAAATTCCTTGTTGCCGTAGTCGGGGAAGCCGCCTGTGCCGAAGCCTTCTATTATAAGGACGCGGCTCTTTTGAACAGCGAAATCCAGTATGTCTGGGTCGAGTGCAGGGATCAGCTTGACCACAGCGACCGCGGTATCCATCCTGTTGAAGAATATCGGAGCAGTGTCGGGCTGCTCTGAATACAGCGTTACTATGCCGTCCTGCACTATGCCAAGGTCATTTTGTCCCATGCTGCGGAAAGCGTCGAAGTCGCGCGTGTGTACCTTTTTGGCACAGCTTCCGTCGATGACTCTGCCGCAGAATACTACTGCAATGCCTTTAAGCTCGCTGCAAGCACAGTGGAATGCATCGCGGAGATTGCGCTTTGCATCGGTGCTTTCGGCTTCCATAGGTAATTGCGAGCCTGTCATGACTATCGGCTTTTCAGCGCCTTGTATGAGGCAGGAGAGCGCCGCAGCACCGTATGCCAGTGTATCAGTGCCGTGCGCTATCACAAATCCGTCGTAGTCGGTATAGCTGCGCTGAATAATGCCTGCAAGCGTCGTCCATTCGCGCGGGGACATATTTGTGCTGTCAAGCTGAAACGGCTGCATTTCGTCTATGTCACAGAGGTCTTTAAGCTCGGGCAGGCAGGCGAGAAGAGCGCTGCTGTCTGCTTCGGGTGAAAGCCCTGCTTGTGAGTAGCTGCAGGCTATCGTGCCGCCTGTTGCGATAAACAATATCTTTTTCATAGTCACCTCAGTATTTCGGATAGAGGTCTTCGCGGCGCTTTGCAATCAGTTTCAGCCATATAAACACGCCTACGATGATAGCCAGAAGCACAACAAGCTTCAGCACTATATTGAGGATGCTGTAAGCCACTCTGGTTACTGCAAACAATCTGCCGTGTGCATCGCGGAAGTACATCGTACCCTCGGCGGAGATGCTGACCCTGCCGCCCGTGAAGTCGTCAAGTCCTGCAAGGGTAGTGCTTGTAGGCTCGTGCTCCTCGCTAGCGTCGAAAACGCAGTAAAGCGCCCATCTGTCCTGATACTTGCCAACGGTGTATATGCGTGTACCGGTGCCGTATGTGACAATGGGGTCGCTGCCGCCTGTGATTTCGGACAGCGTGTGGGTTATCTCCATGTTAAGGCTGTCTAAGATATGAAATCCGCTGTCGGATACTGTGTACAGCCTGCTGTTGTAGACAACAGGCGCGGCGGTGTTTTCACCTGTTTCGCAAAGCGTCAGAGTGTCGTCCTCGTATGTGCCGTCGCTGTTAAGTCGTAGCTTTGCGGTGCTGCCGCCCATTGCGAAGAATACCGCGTATTCAGTCGCAAACGGCGCGGAGGTGACTTCGCTGTCGAGCGGTATCTCGCATACTGTGCCATCTTTATAGTGGCAGGTCACGAGGTTTTTTCCTGCACCGAAGATGACATAGTCACCCTGCACAGTCGCAGAGGTAATGTCAGCTTGCGCGGTGTACTTCCATTTAAGGCTCATATTGCTTGTATCAGCGCAGCAGAAGCTCTCGCAGTCGCCGTCCTTTACGGAGAAGTAAGCAAGCCCGTCTATCAGTGCAACATCGCTGTCAACACTGCCGCCGAAGCTTTTGTGCGCGGTAACTGTACCGCTTGTAAAGTCGATGGTACACAGACCGCTTGCGGTAGGCTGGATAAGTATATCGCCGCTCATAACGCCTGAATATCCAGTGCATATCTCTTCGGGAAGCTTTACTGATGCGAGCTCCAGTCCGTTTTCTTCTGAAAGGCGCAGCACACTGCTTCCCGAGGGCAGCAGCACGCTTTCACCGTAAGTGACAGGCACGCCGATGTTTTCAGCTTTGTCGGTCTGCCATTGCACGCTGGTGTATTTGCCCTCATAAGGTGTAACGGCAGGACTGACGAGTACGCTCTCTGTCCTGAAGCCTGCTTGCGCCGCTCCTGCAGTAATGGAGAGGGTGGCGGCAGTCAGAAGTGCTGCCGCGGTCTTGGTAAGTAAATGCTGTTTCGTAATATCACTCCCAGTTAAGTCAGACTGATACAGCCATATCACAGGAGAAAGAGTAGATGTATATCTCCTTTACCTTTATTCCTGTCATTATGGGTAGTATCGTGCGGTATATGGAAAGCTGTCGGGAATATGCCTCCAGCTCCTTTTCAAGGTTTTGTTTCGTATCGCTCTTGTAGTCAACGAGGACTATTCCGTCATCCTCCACAAAGAACATATCGGCGCGGCCTTGTATTATCGTGTTTCCGTCCTGCTCGACGTAGATGTCGCGTGCAGGGACTTCGGCAAATATCGGATACTCGCGCTCTATCTGTTTAGAGCGAAGCATACGCTGTCCAAGCTCGCTTGCAAAGAAAGCGGCTATGTGCTGCGGCTTTACTGCTTTATGCTCCTCAGGACTGAGTACGCCGCGCTCCAGCTGCTTCGCAAGTATCTCGGTGCAGTAAGCGACGTCTGCCGTCCTGCCTTTGATGACTTCAGCAAGCGGAAAATGCTCCATTACATGGTGGTAGGCGTCACCCACCTCCTTGCCCGAAAGCACTCCGCGCGGCAGGAATGACGGCTTGCTCATGAATACCATACCGCCTGTCATGTTATCCTCATGTACCTGCTCGTCGATCATGTGCGCTATCTCGGTAACGGTGAATTTGCTGCGCGCGGATGCCTGCTGCTCATGTTCATAACGCTGCTCGATCGCAGTGCAGATGCGCGCCGCTGCCGCATCGTCGGGGATGCACCCCAGACGGATAAGCTCTTTTTCAGTGCTGTCAGGCGTATCAGGTACTTCACAAGTCAGCTTTATGCTCAGCAGCCTATCTCCGAATACTGTCGGAGTATCCGTTATCACGCTGCCGCCCGAATATCTCAGCATAGAGGCAAGTATCCAGTCGATAAGTCCGTCCTCTGACATGGCAAAGTCGGGCGTGAAATTATCGGTGCGAAGCGCGTCGATGTCCTTTGCCTTGCATCTGCCTGTCATTATCAGCTTTTCGCGTGCGCGTGTCATAGCGACATACAGCAGACGAAGCTCTTCGCCTTTTTGCTTTTGCTCCTCTGCCATAGCTATCGCGGTGTAGCCGAATGGCTTGTAGCGATAGCGCATATCCACATCCACATAGCGCAGACCTATTCCCGCGCCGCGGTTGAATACCATAGCGCCGCTCATATCGCGCTTGTTTGTGTCCTTGCCAAGCTCGGACAGAATGACTATCGGCATCTCAAGACCCTTAGAAGCATGGAAGGTCATTATCTTGACGGAGTTGTCGGCGCTCTCAGCAGTAACTGCTTCGTCAAAGCTCTCGCTGTTGTCGCGCACGCTGTCGGTATAGCGAAGAAAATCGCCAAGCGTGCCGCCGCCGTTATTCTCGAAATCTGCCGCGTATTTAAGCAGCAGTCGTATGTTGGCAAGGCGCTGACTGCCCTGCTCATAGGTCGAGATGACCGCAAAGAAATCCGTGTCGTCGTATATCTTGCGGATAAGTCGCTCTATTGAGTTGTTAGCCATGAAGGAGCGGAATTCAGTGAGGTTTTCCATAAACCTGACGCACTTAGGATGCCCCTCGTTGCGAAGCAGTGCAAGTCCGCTTTCCGTAAGCTCATCGGTGAATGCGCCGAAAGCAGTGCTGTCAGCAGCTCTCGCACACGCGCTTATGCAAGCAAACAGCGAAGCATTCTTATAATGCTCATACAGCGGAGTCAGGTCAGTTGCAGCAGCCTTGCCCTTGTCGATGCCGAGTATGCCCAGCCTTGCCTCGGCAAGCTCCTGTGCATCCATCATGTACAGCGGTGACATAAGCACCTGCAGCAGCTCTTCATCGCGCAAGGGGTTGTCTATAACTTTGAGATAATTCAGTATCAGCGATATCTCCTCAGAGCCGAGGTAGCTTTTTGTGCTGCCTGTATTGACGGGAATACCGTAGCGCTCCAGCTCCTGCTTGTACAGCGCTGAGTGGGTGGAAGCACGCAATAAAATGCAGAAATCGCCGTAGCGACACATACGCGTGGTGGTATCGTCGTTTTTAACGCGAAAGCCCTCTGTCAGCATTCTGTTTATCAAAGCGGCGGTGTAGCGCGCCTCTGCAAGCGGCTTGTCTCTTTCTGCTTCATAGTCCAGCAGATGCAGCTCTGAGGTGCAGTCGCAGTCTGTTTCGGGATAGGATGCGCCGCACACCAGCTTTGTGCTGTCGTTGTAGTCAACATCGCCGTACTTCTGGGTCATAAGTCCCGTGAACATTGCATTTACGGTATCTATAACCTGCTGACGGCTGCGGAAATTTTTATTCAGCGGCAGGGGTGTATGCTTTGCGCCTAATGTGAATACGCGGCAGCCGCTCTTTATCCTACGGGCATGAGGGAGCTTTTTGCATCCTTTCTGTCGCAGCTTTGACAGTATGCCTTTTGGAAGTGCCGTCAGTCGTTGATCTGCTAATGGCTCACACAGGGAG
>SVMQ01000089.1 GCA_015067375.1 Oscillospiraceae bacterium
TGCAGGAAAGCACACGGTAACGCTTGATTTCTTCCCGGCAGGATTAAAGGCAGGGCTGCTGCTCACTTTCAGCGGACTTCTGCTGCTGACGATAATGATACTGTCCGCTAAGATAATGGACAAGCAAAACGCTGCTTTCGTTGATGAGCTTCAGAGGAGTGAGGAAGATGGACGACAAGAATAAGCCACAGCAGCCCGAGCAGGAAAAGGATGAGTTCTTTCAGCATACATGGGTCGATGACATGAAGCAGGAACTGGAGGACTACATCGAGGAGCAGGGCATCTATATAAGACAATAAACTGATACGGCAGGACAATGCTCCTGCCGTTTTATCATTTCGGGTCTTGACAATATAATATAAGTATGCTATAATAGCTAAGCTATATAGGTCATCGGAGAACTTTCTGCCGCAGCAGAACAGTTGATAAGATGTCGAGTGCGCTCGGTGATTCGGGCGTATTTTTTTTGCTGTTGGGCGGTTGTGTCCATGTCGGAGCGTTACGGAGGTGTCAGTATGACAGATGTTGTAAAGAAAGAGGAGATAAAGCTTTCGGATCATTTTACCTATAGGAAGCTTATCCGTTTTGTTATTCCGTCGATAGTTATGATGATATTTACCTCAATATACGGAGTTGTTGACGGACTGTTCGTATCGAATTTTGTCGGAAAGACCGAGTTTGCGGCGTTGAATCTTATAATGCCGATGATAATGATATTCGGTGCGGTGGGCTTTATGATAGGTACAGGTGGTTCGGCGCTCGTTGCAAAGACGCTTGGCGAGGGCGACAACGATCGTGCTCAGCGCTATTTCTCCATGCTCATCGTATTTGATCTTATAGTCGGCGTAGTGATCTCTGCTGTCGGTATCATAATAATCGAACCTGTTGCGGTGCTGCTGAAAGCGGATGCGGAGATGCTGCCGTTTTGTGTTCAGTATGGCAGGATAGTGCTTGCTTTCCAGCCTTCCTTCATGCTGCAGAATGCATTTCAGAGCTTCCTTATTACTGCCGAAAAGCCTAAGTTCGGTCTTGGCGTGACCGTCTGTGCAGGAATGACGAATATCGTGCTGGATGCATTGCTTGTCGGATTTCTTCGGTTAGGTCTGGTAGGGGCAGCGGTTGCAACTGGTATAAGCCAGTGTGTAGGCGGACTTATTCCACTGTTCTTTTTCATGCGCGAGAACAACAGTCTGCTGCGCTTACGCCGAACAAAGATGGAGCTTATGCCAATGCTCAAAGCCTGTGCAAACGGGTCGTCAGAGCTTATGTCAAATATATCTATGTCGCTCGTTGGTATGCTGTACAATCTGCAGCTTATGAAGTTTGCAGGTCAGGACGGCGTGGCTGCATACGGCGTTATCATGTATGTGAACTTTATCTTTGTCTCGTTCTTTATCGGATATTCGATAGGGGCAGCGCCTATTGTCGGCTTCCACTACGGCGCTGGGAACACCGATGAGCTGAAGAGCCTGCTTCGCAAGAGCGTTATCATAGTAGGTTTGGTGGGACTGTTCATGACGGGTCTTGCTGAATCGCTTGCATATCCGTTGACAAAGCTGTTTGTAGGCTACGATGCAGCGCTGTTTGAGCTGACGCGCCGCGGATTTATGCTGTATTCGCTGTCCTTTCTGGTGTGTGGCTTCAATATATTCGGCTCGGGATTCTTTACGGCGCTCAACAATGGCGCGATCTCCGCTGTTATATCTTTCCTGAGGACACTGGTGTTTCAGGTGTCGGCGCTGTTCATTCTTCCGCTTGTGTGGGAGGTGGACGGAATATTCTTCGCTATCGTGGCTGCTGAGATACTCGCTGCTGTTGTAACTACCGTCTTTTTGATAGTAAAGCGGAAAAAATATAGCTATTTTTGACAGTTGACAAAATGCAGCGATTGTGATATCATTAGTTTTGTAATAGAACAAAGAAAGGAAGTTGTATCATGACTTACGAAGAGATCGTGGCAACCGCAAAAGAAATACTGGAGCCTAAGGATGTCAGCAAGATGGAGGGTCACCTCGCAGTACAGATCGATGTTACAGGCGAGGGCGAGGGCGCTTTCTATGTAGAGCTCAAGGAGGGTCAGCTCCACGTTGAGCCTTATGAGTACATAGACCGCGACTGCAAGCTCATTGCATCTGCTGATACACTCACAAAGCTTATTTCAGGCAAGCTGGACGCTGTTCTTGCTTTCACAACAGGAAAGCTCAGAGTAGAGGGCAGCATCGACAAGGCTCTGGAATTCCAGAAGCTGCTTACAGCAACAGCTAAGCCCAAGGCAAAGGCTAAGGCAAAGACAACAGCTAAAAAGGCTAAGTAATTATGAAAGCGAGGTATCATGCCTCGCTTTTTGCTTACTTTATACAGTTTGTGACATTGTTTTTTATTCAAAATTTCTCTTGCTAAACTATTGAAATATGAAAAGAACTATGATATAATATAATTAATTTAGGTAATTATGGGTATGTGATTTACCTAATAACTTTAATTACCTTATCAAAGCATAGGTCGGGGCTGTCCGACCGAAAGGAGATCGCAATGTCCCCTAATCCTCCCAAGCTGAGCGAGCTTGTTACGTTGCTGAAAGGGCATCGTGTCTTTATCCAGACGCATAACTTCCCAGACCCTGACGCGATCGCGAGTGCCTTTGGACTTCAGGTGCTGCTGAGTAAATTCAATATCCCGACCACCATCTGTCATCACGGTAATATCGAGCGTACTGCTACCGCCAACATGGTCGCTGAATTCGGTATTTCCATGACCACTGACGATGATCTCAAGGATATGCGCGAGGATGACTATATCATTACTGTAGACGCATACAAGGGCAACACCAATATACTTGACCTTGTGGGCGATGAGGTCGCTTGTATCGACCACCATCCTATATTCAACGAGGTGGACAGCTACAAGTACACCGATATCCGCATCGTCGGCAGCTGTGCAACGATCATTGCCGATTATTATCGTATGCTGGATAATGTCATCGAAATGCCGCAGGACGTCGCTACAGCGCTGCTGTACGGACTGAAGATGGATACAAAGGACTTTACGCGCGGCGTGACCGACCTTGATGTTGAGGTGTATAAGTATCTCTTTTCCAAGGCAAACCATGCGCAGATACGTCGTTTCCAGTCAGGCGTTATCCAGTATGACGAGCTTGAAGCGTTCGTAGATTCTATGAAAAATATCGATATATACAGTGGCGTTGCGTTTGCTTTTTTGAATTTCCCGTGCGCCGACGCATTTATTGCAACTGTTTCGGACTTTATCCTCAGCCTTGATGTGGTCAATTTCTGTGTAGTATACGCTACCCGTGACAAGGGCTGGAAATTCTCTGTGCGTTCAGAGCTGGACGAGCTTAATGCAGGACAGATAGCGGCGACCGCGCTTGCGGATGTAGGCAGCGGCGGCGGCCATAAATCCATGGCAGGCGGCTTTGCAGTAGAGAGCAAGGTGCTTGATATCAGCATAGAGTTCAATCGCGTTATCCAGAATCTGTTCCTTGATGAGATAGGCAAGATACTTCGCGTTAAGAGCGACGAGGAAAAGGCAAAGGCTATCGAGGATAGGGCAAAGACTATCCGCGAAGAGGCAGCGATAGCTGACCGCAAATAAAATTTTACTCTACGGCTTTCGTTTACGGAAGCCGTAATTTTTTGCGCTTTTTTGTCAAAAAGTATGTGAAAACTATACATATAGTGGTAAAAGGATTTGACAAATCCGTAATATAGTGATATAATAAACTGATTAAGTATTTTTAATGAGGAAGTGTATCTATGACTATATTTTATAAATTTGAGGGTAAGCTTTACATAAATATAACCAACGGTTGCCCCTGCCGCTGCGTGTTTTGTATAAGGAATAACGCTGACTCTATCAGGGACAACGACAGCCTTTGGCTGGAGCATGAGCCTACATTTGAGGAGATCACCGCTGCATTCGATGCATTCGATAAGAGCGGTATGACGGAAGCGGTATTCTGCGGCTACGGTGAGCCTATGGTGCGCGCTGATATGCTGGTGCGCACCGCTGAGTATATCAAGCAGAATTCGGATATGAGCATCCGCCTTAATTCCAATGGTCTTGTGAAGCTCATCCATCCCGATTTTGACCTGAACAGCCTCAGGGGGCTTATCGACAGTGTTTCTATCAGCCTCAATGCCCCTGATGCGGCGCGCTATAATGAGGTAACGCGTCCGTCTTTCGGAGAGAAGTCGTTTGAGGTGATGCTTGATTTCGCAAAGCAGATGAAGCAGGTGTGCGGCAAGGTCGGATTTACCGTAGTTGATGTAATAACACCCGACGAGATCGAGCGCTGCCGTACTCTCGCGGAGGAGCTTGACATCCCGCTTCGCGTGCGCGCTTACGTTACCGATAACGAGAGCTACACATAATGAGGATACTCGGAATAGACCCTGGCTATGCTATCGTGGGTTACGGAGTGCTGGATTATGACCGCAATAAGTTTTCGGTCGTGAATTACGGCGCGATTACCACCGAGGCAGGAAAGCCCTTTGACAGCCGCCTTAAAGAGATATATGACGATATGTGCAGTCTGCTTGATATGTTCAAGCCCGATTGTATGTCGATAGAGCGGCTGTACTTCACGAATAACAAGACAACAGGTATCGACGTTGCACAGGCGCGAGGCGTTATAATGCTTGCCGCCGTTCAGCGCAACATATCTATATATGAATATACGCCGCTGCAGGTAAAGCAGGCGGTCGTTGGCTACGGCAGGGCGGAGAAGCATCAGGTGCAGGAGATGGTAAAGAATATCCTCAGCCTAAAGGAATGCCCGAAGCCTGATGATACGGCGGACGCTGTGGCGCTTGCGATATGTCATGGACATTCCAGCGGCTCAGCGCTGTCAAGGATACTTGAAATGGAGAGAGGGAAGAAATAATGATATACAGTGTACGAGGAGAGCTTATACACACCGAGCCGTCGCTTGCAGTTGTTGAGTGCGCGGGAGTAGGCTATGCCTGCCGCACTACTATGAACACTCTTAAGCAGATAGGTTCAAGCGGCGAGGTCAGGCTGTTTACATATCTTCATGTGCGCGAGGACGCGGTAGACCTTTTCGGATTTGCAGATACTGCCGAGCTTGCGTGCTTCAAGCAGCTGCTTTCCGTTTCGGGCGTAGGCCCGAAAGTGGCGCTGTCTATCCTCTCGGAGCTTAATCCGTCAAAGCTGGCTCTTTGCATCACGACGGGCGACAGCAAGACGCTGACGCGCTGCCCCGGTATAGGCGCAAAGATAGCTCAGCGTATCGTGCTGGAGCTGAAGGATAAGGTAGCAAAGGAGCAGCACATCTCGGCTGTCGATTACGCGGCGGAGCCTGCTGCAGTTGCAGGCGGCAACAATGTTTCTGAGGCTCTCACCGCACTTTGCGTGCTCGGCTTCGGTATGCCGCAGGCGCAGGCTGCTATTGCAGGAGTCAGTCCTGACGCCACTGTTGAGGAGATAATAAAGTACGCGCTAAAGAATCTGGCTTGATTGGAAAGGACATCATGAATAGAAACAACATCGGATTTTTCACTTTCTTGAAATTCTTGTTCATAGGTCTTGGTTTGGCGTCGGGAGTATGGCTTTTTTCGATGTGCCGCACTGAGCTTGAAGCATTGATACTTATACTTGTGATAATCGTGTTTGTTACAGTGCTTGCGACGGTGAGCGAAAAGCTGAACGAGCATTTTTCACTGCGCAGGGCTGCTATGAAGGCACTGGGTATGCACGGCGGTATTGCGATAAGAAAGGATGCAACAGCGCGCGTAGTTTATAAAGGCATCATAAAGCTGATGCAGGATGATTATCACGCTGCCGAGGAGTATCTCATGAAAGCGTATCATCTTTCGGATGTGCGCAACAATCAGCTTTTCTGTATAGAGTGGCTGGTAAGGCTCTATGAGGCGCTTGAATCAACTCCGTCTGCCACTATTGACAGCCCGGGCAAGCTGATGTGGTGCTTCCGCAGAGCGGCAGAGCTTGCGCCTGACAGCCCCGAGGCTCAGTCGAGGCTGGGTCATGCTTACTATGTCGAGGGAAAGCTTGACAAGGCGCTGTACTGCTTTGAGCAGGCTGTAAAATACGACCCGAATCACGGATATTCCCATTATAGTATTGCAAAGATATATGCCTGCCGCGGTGATGATGAAAAGGCAGTGGAGATACTTGAAAAGCTGATAGAGATGCAGCAGAATCATCCGCTTGTCTATTGCGAGCTTGCGACTATCTATGCGATGCACCGTTCCAATGAAAAGTGCCGCGAATATTATGAAAAAGCTATCATGTGCGGCTATGAGAATGCTGACAAGCTTGCGCGCCGCATAACCGCGATATATGATTTCAACAATGCCAAAGACGCAGATGGCAATGATCTTCCACAGGAGTATTACAGACACATCCACAAGGAAGAGGAGAAGAAGGATTGCAGCACGACCTGTGAACACTGCGACCTGAACAAAAAATGTGCAAAGGAAGAAAACAATGCTGGAAATGAATAATTCGGAGGAGATGTTCGCGCCGAGTGGCAGAATAGTCGAACCTGAATATAATGCATCAGATACCGATATAGAGTACAGCCTGCGTCCTAAGGTGCTTTCAGAGTACATCGGACAGGAAAAGGTCAAGGAAAACATGGCTGTGTACATCGAAGCTGCAAGAAAGCGCGGAGAGTGCCTCGACCACGTTCTTCTTTACGGCCCTCCGGGTCTTGGTAAAACTACGCTGTCCTGCATCATAGCAAACGAGATGGGCGTAAACATCCGCGTAACATCAGGCCCCGCCATCGAAAAGGCAGGCGATCTTGCGGCGCTGCTGACCAATCTGCAGCCGAATGATGTGCTGTTCATCGACGAGATACACCGCCTTTCGCGTCAGGTCGAGGAGGTACTCTATCCTGCAATGGAGGACTATGTGCTGGATATCATCATGGGCAACGGCCCGTCGGCACGCTCTATCCGTATAGACCTACCGCATTTCACGCTTATCGGGGCGACAACGCGTTCGGGACAGCTGTCCGCGCCACTTCGTGACCGTTTCGGCGTAATACAGCGACTTGAGCTGTATAACGCAGAGGAGCTTTGCGACATCGTACAGCGCTCAGCGGTGATACTTGCAATTCCTTGCACAAGGGACGGCGCAATGGAGATAGCAAAGCGCTCTCGCGGCACTCCCCGTATCGCAAACCGCTTGTTAAAGCGCGTGCGCGACTTTGCGGAGGTGCGCGGCGACGGCAGGATAACACGCGATATTGCCGACCTTGCGCTTGACAGACTGGAGATCGACAAGCTCGGTCTTGACAGCCTCGACAGGCGTATGCTTGAAATGATAATCAAGGGCTACAACGGCGGCCCTGTGGGTCTTGAAACGCTGGCTTCGGCGCTTGGCGAGGAGAGCGTGACACTTGAAGAGGTATGTGAGCCTTTCCTGATGCAGCTTGGCTTTATTGCAAGAACACCGCGCGGACGTACTGCAACAGCGCTTGCATACAAGCACCTTGGTATCATGAAGGATGGACAGCAGACTTTAGAATAAAAATATTATATGTGGGGGAAATATCATGGGAAGAATTTTCGGAACTGACGGCGCGCGCGGCGTTGCCGTTACAGAGCTTACCTGCGAGCTTGCAATGCAGATAGGAAGAGCCGCGGCTTATGTGCTTACAAAGGAGAGCGGCAAGGCGCATCCTCGTATATTGGTCGGCATGGATACTCGCATATCCTCTAAGATACTTGAAGCGGCATTGTCAGCCGGTCTTGCCTCGGTCGGAGCGCAGGCAGAGCTGCTCGGCGTAGTGCCTACCCCTGCTGTAGCTTACCTTGTAAAGGCTTACGGTGCTGATGCAGGTGTAATGATCTCCGCTTCGCATAACTCGGTGGAGTACAACGGCATCAAGCTGTTTTCGGGCGAGGGCTTCAAGCTGCCCGACAGCGTTGAGGAGGAGATAGAGGCGCTTATCCTTGACCGTCCTGAGGAGATACAGCTTCGCGACGGCACTGATGTTGGAAACATCATGCGCCGCTCAAATGCTGCTGAAGACTACATAAACTATATCGTAAAGTGCATAAACGCCGATCTTTCGGGACTTAACGCCGCTTTTGACTGTGCAAACGGAAGCTCCGCGGCGACTGCAAAGCAGCTTTTCGGTGCGCTTCAGATAAACGGCGGTTATATCGCACATCATCC